>CAYNEP010000063.1:0-5344 GCA_964396255.1 uncultured Gammaproteobacteria bacterium
GACAAAGGGAACACCTAGTGGGTTATTTCATGTTCATATGATTGATAGCCTTATGGCATGATAACAAAAAAAGATAAATCGCTAGGGAAAAAGCTCAAACAATACCGAAAAACGCGTAAATTAACTCAAGAGGCTCTAGCCGAGAAGGTTAAAGTAACTCCAAAATATATCCAATATCTTGAATCAGCTAAGCGTATCCCAAGCCTTAAAATACTCTACAAGATCGCCAACGCTCTAGAAGTGAAGCTAAGAGATCTCTTTAGCTTCTGATCGTTAACTCTCCTGTTTTCAGCTAGAATATAGCTATGGGTCGATTAATAGCCAAAATCCTACTTTTCCCGTTTCGCTTCGTTTTTGGTCTTATCTTCGGCTTCTTCGCCGTCCTCTTGGAAATCCTCATCTATCCCTTTCGCAGCTTCCGTCACTTTTGGCGTGCCGTGTTCGCCAGCATCGTCTTTGCCATCATCTCATTCTCTCTGATTTTTAACCTCTCCTACGTTTACGACACCTATGGTCTAAATAACGCCATCTGCTTCTTTACTAACTCCGAGGAAAATAGTCCAGCCAAGAAGGTTGTCCGCGTCATCGGCGACTACAGCGAGGGTAGTGGCTTCTTTATCAATGACAACAGCGTCATCACCAACTACCATGTCATCGAGGGTGAGCCCTCTCCCAAAATCATCTTGCCCAACGGTGAACTAATTATTCCTACTAACCTGACTCATGACCCAAAACTAGATCTCGCCCTGCTCCAGGTAGACTCCAACCACCATGACCTAGTTATGTCGCTAGATGGACCAGACAAGTACCTAGAAAAAGATCTGCCGGTCTTTGCCTATGGCTACCCCATGGGGACCGACATCAGGGGAGAGGCGACCATGGCCAAGGGCCACTACATTGCCACTCGTGATGCCAGGAGAAATACAGATGGCTCCCTAATCCAGACAGACATCGATCTAATCGAGGGAATGAGCGGTGGTCCACTCACCGACTATTGTGGGCAAGTTGTAGGGATCAACACGCTAGGAGTGGCAGGGTTATCCATGTTTATCCCAGCCTTCACTGCCAGTTATTCTATCTATGGGTTCACAGATACCAATATTACCAAGCTAGATCTGCGTCCGGAGGAGTCTCCAATCAAGGCCGTTGAGGCGTTCTACTCATACCTTATGCTACGTCGGATGGCTCCGGCTTATGCTCTCCTCTCCAGTAGCTATCGAGCAAACGCCACCTACGAAGAGTGGACCTCACGCTTTAGTGACATCTTGAGTGTTCAAGTAGTCAAAACTGAGCTAGTCAAAGGAGAGAAAGACAAAGTATTTGTGAAATTCGTCACTCGCAACTGGGTTTCTGACTCAATTGACCTCCACTTCTACGAGGGAGTCTGGGTAACCAAGCTAGAGGACGGCGTGTACCGTCTCACGCGTAGCATGATTAAAGAGATCGATGATCCTCCAAGCGATTGGGACATTACGGGTCCCGAATTTTAAGAGTAAAAGTGCTAAAATAAACAAATGAAAAACACCTTTATCACCAATAGCGAAACGGATAATCTTAAAAAAAGACTTGTTGAACTAATAGGCGCTAGTCAAGAACTAAAATTTCTGATTGGATTTTTTTACTTCTCAGGTATAGAACAACTCCACGACTCACTAAAAAACAATCCTAATTGTTCACTCAAAATCTTGGTTGGTTTAGATATTGACCAAGGAATATTTGGTCTTACAGAATACGATCGTAAAAGAGAAGGATTGACACAATCTGAGCAATTTGA
Source organism: uncultured Gammaproteobacteria bacterium (assembly GCA_964396255.1). GTDB lineage: Bacteria > Patescibacteriota > Microgenomatia > UBA1406 > HO2-37-13b > 2-01-FULL-39-19. The sequence goes on from CAYNEP010000063.1 coordinate 1,775, forward strand.
CGAATATCTTGCTCAAATCACTAAAACTCTCAATACAGATAAATATGACTCCAAAGAAGCCTATGAGCGAATCGAATTTTATCTTGAGCTAATAAAAAGTGAACGACTCATAATTCGCAAAACTAGGAATCCAAATCATGCTAAGCTCTATATTTTCAAAATAAAAGATGGTTTAGGTATTGTTAGAGATTCACTATTCATTACGGGTAGTAGTAATCTTACAAAATCTGGTATTGATTCTCAGGAAGAATTTAATATTGAGATTAGTGACTATGGCACTGACAAAGCCAATGAGTATTTTGATAATCTATGGACAGATGCTACACACTTTACTGAAAAACCAGAATTTAAGGATAGGTTAATTCAAACCATCACCAAAGACACACAAGTCGCCACAATTACACCTTTCCAGGCATTTGTGTATGTCCTTAAGTCGTATTTAGACACTCTGCAATCAGGGGAAATTAAGGAGAGTATTAAGAATCTCCTTAAGCGCAAAGGTTATCGAGCATATCAATATCAGTCAGATGCCATTGCACAAGCCGTCAAACAAATTACTGACCCTCAAGCACCAAACGGTATTATCATCAGTGACGTGGTAGGTCTAGGAAAAAGTATCATTGCAAGCCTAGTGGGAAAATCGCTCAATGAACGTGGAATAATCATCAGTCCTCCTGGTCTGATGGGGGATAGCAATAAGCGTACTGGCTGGCAAAAGTATCGCGAAGATTTTGAATTACATGGATGGGAAATTAGGTCAAATCATCCAGAAGGTCCAAATGGGCTACGGAAAACTCTTGAACTGGTAAGAAAAAATGATGAATACGGAGTAATTATTGTCGATGAGGCACATAGATTTCGTAATCAAAGCACCGAGAGCTATGAGTTGCTAAGCAATATCTGTCGAGGCAAAAAGGTAATCCTACTTACCGCTACACCGTTCAACAACCAGCCAACTGACATCTTTTCCTTGCTCAAACTATTTGTTCGACCAGGACAATCTACCATTAGTCTTGATAACGACATTACCTTCAAATTTAAGCAATACGGCAAAGCTTTCGACGATATTTCCTTTATTCACAAAAACTATAAATCAATTGATAGTGTAAAAAGAACTAAATCTCAAACTCTATACCACAAGTTAATCGGCGAGGGTCCCATTGACATAACTCTGACCAAAGCCCGCGCTAAGTCTCTGGGTAGCGAAATTCGCCACATCATCGAACCCATTATTATTCGACGCAATAGATTAGATCTCAAAAAAGACCCTATTTACTCCAAGGAGATCTACGAACTTTCTGAGTTTAATCCACCCAATGAAATTTTGTATCAACTTTCACCAGATCAATCAGAATTTTACGATTACATTATCCAAGAATGTTTCGCTAAGGATGAGGGACGTTTTTATGGTGCTATTTACCAACCATTCGTTTACGAAGAGGGCATTACCAAAGACGGCGAAATTAGCGTAGAAGGTATTGCCGCTAATCAAGAACTACAAATGCAACTCAATCTTTATGACTTTATGCGTCACATGATTATTAAACGTTTTGAAAGCTCGTTTTATGCCTTTCAAAGAACTATTGAACGTCTTCACTCGCTGCACGTCATGGCTCTCAAATTTATTGACAGGTCCGATCAAAAATTTGTACTAGACAGAAACTTTATGTCAACATTGCAGGATTTAGACGAGGATGAAATCCTAAATGCCCTAGCCTCATACGAGGTAGAGCTTAATACCGGTAAATACCCCAGTAAAAATAAGATTTATCAAGTCGATCAATTTAAATGGCATCAAAAGTTTGTTTCCGACATTCAATCAGACATAGATCTTTTTGATGAAATATTAGAAAAAGTTAAAAAGCTGAACCTAATTGAAAATGACCCCAAAGTTGTAGCTATCAGCCAACAGGTCAAGACAATTATCGACTCGGGAGCAGTAGGACAAGAGCCAGCTCGTAAAGTAATAGTCTTTAGTGAATACTCAGATACTGTGACTCACATAGCCAAAAAGTTGTCTGCGACATTCTCTGATCAACTGATTTCCGTGCCAGGCGACCTACCATCTAGCAAGATTGATACCATTCTACGCAACTTCGACGCCTCTTCTGATACCCAAGAAAATATATTTCAGATTCTAGTTACAACCGACAAGCTCGCCGAGGGTTTTAATCTAGCTCGTGCCGGCGCAGTTATCAACTACGATATTCCCTGGAATCCTACTAGGGTCATCCAGAGACTCGGCCGAATCAATCGCATTGGACAGCGCGTCTTCCTGTTCTTAGATATATACAACTGCTTCCCCACCGAACAAGGCGCCGAACAGTTCAAAGTCAGAGAGATTGCGATGGACAAGATGTTTCTTATCCACACAACACTTGGGGAAGATAGCCAGATTTTCGATGTATCAGAGGAACCTACCCCGGCAGGCCTCTATCGTCAGTTGATGCAAAGTCCAGATAACCAAGAGGAAGAGAGTTTTGTTACGCGTCTACGTAGACTTATGCAAGATATATCAACCTCTCATCCAGAAATCATCATCAACCTAACCAAGCTACCACCTCGCCTCAAAGTCGCCAAAGCAGGTAATCCAGAATCATTAGACGTATTTATCAAAAAAGGCATAGGACTCTATATTCGTTCAATTAATGATCACGGTGAAGTTAGTGAACCTTCATTTGAGCAGATCTTTGAACGCATAGAGTGTGAAATCAGCACTCCCAACCTGCCTTTAAGCTCTCATTTCTGGTCTGATTATGATCTGGCAAACAATAAAAAACTTGTAGCAGAGCGTGGCGCCACCAGTAGCGAGATTTCAGCTCAAGTCAAAGCGACAAACATTCTCAACGATTTACTAGGAAACACAGAGTTAGGTATAACAAAAAGACGTGAATTTATCTTAAAGCTGCGCGAAGACCTTACTGACATTAAATCATTACCTGATTACACCATTCAACAACTAGCCAAATTACCAGTCGAAGACCTCCCTAATACTATTAAAGCATTGGACGATTTATCATACGGTCTAGGGCCTGATTTCGGAGTTAAAATAGCTTCCACCACTCTAGATCCAACCGTCATTGTCGCTATAGCCAATCAGTCACCACAAAAAAAGATATGAACATATTGGAAACACTAATCCAGGATTATAGTCAGGACAATCTTTCTCGTTTTTTCCGTCAAAATACCCAATCCAGCGGTAACTATCGCGATCTTAATGATGAAATTACCTCTAATAATTCAAAACTCTTCTCAAAAGGAAAGCTAATAGGTGATCTTACTTTTGAAAAAGGCAAATTAGCAATAGTTGCCTATTCAGCAACCGGTGAACTTACAGAGAAATCGTCACGAAAAGCGCAATTCGAAGAAGCCAAAAATTTTCTCAAACTAAAACAGTCTTATTCACTAGGTGGTATTTTTGTCTTTGCAGACGACAAGGGTAATTTCCGTTTTTCCTTCATATACTGGCAATATAGTGGTAAAAAAAGGATACCTAATTCGTATACCAGGTGTACCTATTTCGTAAGTACCGAATTAACTAATAAAACCTTCGAAGGACAATTATCCAGC
>CAYNEP010000064.1:0-5235 GCA_964396255.1 uncultured Gammaproteobacteria bacterium
GAAACTTCTTCTGCGCCAAATGGCGTAATGTATCATCGTCACTCACATCTTCTCCTTCAAAAACAGCAGAAATACTTTCGTCTGAGATGCCTTTTTGGAGCAACTCTTGTCTAATATAGGAGCGTGACCTTGGACGGTTTGCCGTTCGCTGCATAACCCACCAGCGAGCAAATGCGAGATCGTCAAGAAGGCCTGCAAGTGTTAATTTTTGCAGCTCCTTGCTCACGCCATCTTCATCGAGCTTGAGCTTTAATGTTAGATAATCTGAGGTTTCTTTTGTTGATCTTGGTCTGTAAGAAAAAAACTTATCAATTCTTTTTTGGATCGAGTAGGGCCTTCCCATTAATCCTGACTCACTATCTTTTCAACAACGGGAGACGGGGGTGTATTTTGCATTGCGAGACCTTTTGTATAAAGTTCTTTTTCGAGGTCTTTTTTTAATTTTGCATCTTTTCGGAGTAGTTCGGCAACTTGTGCCCTACCTTGTCCCAACGTCACATCACCTTGTTTTATAAACGACCCAGATGTTGTTAATATACCCGTTAATAGGGATGCTTCAACAAGCGCATCTTCAAAATCAACTCCTTGCCCAGTTACTGAAAACATTGCTATTTTAAAAGGTGGGGCAACCTTATTTTTAACAATCTTTACCTTGTGCCGAGAACCAACAACAGCTTCTCCCTTTTTAATTACTTCACTCTTGCGGACATCCATTCGGACTGATGAGTAAAACTTTAGAGCCATACCGCCAGGCGTGGTTTCGGGATTACCAAACATAACCCCAATTTTAAGTCTAATCTGATTTGTGAAGATCACGATTGTATTTGATTTTGAAACTACGCTTGTAAGCTTTCTTAATGCTTGTGACATAAGACGTGCTTGGACACCGATTGATGAATCTCCCATCTCTCCCTCAATTTCAGACCGGGGAACTAGCGCAGCAACAGAATCGATGACTAAAATATCAATTCCACCAGACCTAATTAACGTTTCTGCAATCTCAAGCGCTTGCTCTCCAGTATCGGGTTGAGAGATGAGTAGATCGTCTAGCTTAACACCTAAAATTCGAGCCCATGATGGGTCAAGAGCGTGTTCTGCGTCGATAAAGGCAGCTACACCACCTTCACGCTGAGATTGTGCAATAAGAGTCAAACATAAAGTAGTTTTGCCAGATGCCTCAGGGCCATAGATCTCAATAATTCTACCCTTTGGAATACCACCCACGCCTAGGGCCATATCAAGTGTTGGAATGTTAGTCTTTAAAACTTCAACCTCCATTGCTGACTTTTCACCTAGTCGCATAATGGCACCTTTGCCAAATTGTTTTTGGATTGCCTCAAGAGCTGAAGTTACCGCCTTTTGTTTGTTTGGGTCTTGATCGTTTGTCTTAGCCATGATCGTAGAATTCATTTAGTATAATTGTGTCGTTGTTAAAAAACAACTCACAATTAAAGCAGAAAACACATGAATACGGGGATTGGCGCAGAGGCTAGCGCGCACGCCTGGGGGGCGTGAGGCCGTGGGTTCAAGTCCCACATCCCCGACAAAGTAAAAAAAATAGGGATATTGTAGATTTTTTTAAGCTAAATGACATTATTTCTTATAACTAAGGCACTCGCTGCCCATTTTATTGGGGATTTTGCATTCCAGTCAGCTTGGATGGCAGAAAATAAGGGGAAAAGCCTAGAAATAAACTTCTATCATGCCGCAACGTATACCTCATCTTTTGTCCTCCTTGGAACTGGTTTCTCGCTCACTCAGCTAGGGATTATCCTTGTAACTCATTTTTTCATTGACCTCGCCAAGGCACGATGGGGAATTATTAAACACATCTGGGTTGATCAGCTCCTTCATATTGCCATTATTGCACTTGTTATGATACTTAAATAATGAAATTACTTGATATATACGATCAATATAGTATTCCAAATAATCTACAAACTCACATGTTGAGGGTGGCCGGAGTGGGGAAAATTATATGTGATAACTTATCATCTACTATTAAGATTGATAGAGATCTACTCGTGCGAGCCCTCTGCGTCCATGATATGGGTAATATAGTTAAGTTCGACTTCACGATCAAATCAATCTATACCAACCCTGACACAATTTCTAAATTAAAAATAATTCAATCGGATTTTATTGCAAAATTTGGACACGACGCACACGAGGCAACTGAGAATATTTTAAAAGAGGTTGGGCTTGAGAATACTCTTATTTCACTTATAAATGGAATGATTATTGAAGAATTGGGAGCTATTACCTCCCAGAAAGATTGGGTGCTGATGATTGCAACCTATGCCGACTATCGCGTTGCCCCTCATGGGATTGTTTCTATACACGAGCGTCTTGACGACCTTGTCACTCGCCTAGGACACAAATCATCCTCTCATTGGTCATCTCTGGCGTGTGTTGACTCCTATCGCAAAAGCCTTAAAGAATGCGAGGAGATAATCCAAAAACAGTGCTCCATCAACCTCATTAACATTAATAACCAGGCAATTGTGAAGTATATAAATGATTTTCCAAGTATGGAGATTTTAAAAGAATACTAAGACAAATGGGTGCTTTTTAGAAGTGAAGTTATTATGGGTGTTCTGATAAATACCGCTCGACCTCAAGTGCAGCGGAAACACCCATGCCAACAGCAGTCGCAGCTTGCCTATAGACATAATCAACAACGTCCCCAGCTGCAAACACACCATGTTTGTTGGTTTGATACCAATACCCCGACTCAAAGAGGGTTGGATCAGATTTATAACTGGCACAAGCATGATGAAATCCTTTATTTGACATTTCTTCCCAGCTAATTCTACCCGCTGTAAACAAATATCCTTTCTCATCAATCTCAAGACCAGAACCTTTTGTAAAATCTGTTGAGGGTTTATGACCAATAGCTAAAAATAACCCATCGACCCTAAGCTCTGATTCTTTATCGTTAGTCTTAATTCTTAATCCATCAACCTTTTGATCACCTAATACCTCTTCAATTGTTGTGTTCCATAAAACCTCAACTTGCGCATGCTCTAATACTCTTTTTTGCATAATCTGAGATGCCCTAAAACTATCTCGCCTATGAATAAGATATACCTTTGTTGCAAATTTCGTGAGCGTCAAAGCCTCCTCCATTGCTGTGTCTCCCCCCCCAACGACTGCAACTTGTTTACCCCTGAAAAAAAACCCATCGCAGGTCGCACACGCGGATACACCCTTTCCGCGAAGTCGAGTTTCTGAAGGGATGTTGAGCCACTGGGCACTAGCACCTGTTGCAACTAGTATTGATTGTGTCATAATCTTGCGACCAGATGAAAGCTTCACCTCATAGGGTGTTTTATCCAAGTCAAGCGACACAACATTCTCCTCGACAATACGTGTGTGAAATTTTAGGGCGTGAGATTTAAATTTTCTAATGAGCTCGGGTCCTAAAATAGACTCGTAACCTGGATAATTCTCAACATCTGAGGTTAACATTAGCTGGCCACCTGATGGAGAACCCGCAATAACAAGTGGTTCTAAAAATGCTCTTGCTGTATAGACTGCTGCTGCAAGCCCTGCTGGTCCACCTCCAATTATTACTACCTTTTCTTTTTCCATAAATTTCAACACACACTATACCCAATCTATTTTTAAAAATCTACTTACTTTTTTAGGTATACTCAAGGTAAGTATGGAGCCGCACCCTGTCCCAAGACAAATAACAACGTTTGAGTTCAAGTTAATTGGCTTCTTGACTGTAAAGCAATTTCTATATATTGCGCTTTTCTCAGGTATTGGAATCTTGATTTATCTTATAACACCAATTCCATACCTTAACATTATAAGCGGTGTTATTTTTGTCGTTATTGGTGTTATTCTGGCATTTGTAAAATTCAATGAACGGCCAATTGATGTTTTTATAAAGAATTTAATCATCAGACTTACAACACCCTCTCAATATTTCTATAAAAAAAACAATGATCTTCCTGATTTTTTTGATATACAAACAACCTCAGATCCTCAAATTGTTAATACTCATGTAGACGCGAAACAAAAAGTTCACAACTACCTCTATCCAAATGATGCACCAATTCACCCAACAACCCAGCCGATCACGCCTATTACCCCTCAAGTTAAAACACCAATCGAAAGTGTTGGGCCAAATCTTAATAAGCCCATTGCTCCCACATTATCCAAAGATGAAATACTCGACCACGTTGTTGATCCTGAAACCACAAAGGAGGAGGCTGTCGCGCCGCTTACAAAATCTACACAATTGTATACTCCTCCCACAGATGGGGCTTCTATATCTCTATCAGGAATAGTTCACACGGCAAAAAATGTAAAACTCCCAAATATAATGATTTACGTTAAAGACACATCTGGGAGTGCCGTTAGAATTCTTAAAACTGATTCACATGGTGTGTTTAACTCACCCAGACCGCTAAATGTTGGGTCTTACACACTGGAGGCTGTTGACTTGGGAAAAAAATACTTCTTTGATACAATGAATATCCAAGTCCAACCTGAAAGCCCACCCTTACAACTTGAATTGCAGTCAAAAGAAATTATATGAAGTCTCAAAACATCACCGCACCAGTAAAAGCCACAACTCAACAATTTGTTGAGATTGAGGCTGTTGACGAGGATGTATTGTTAATGAGCGATAAGCGGTGTTGTTGTATAATTGAAGCTACAGGGGTTAACTTCCAGCTTTTATCTGTTGAGGAGCAGCAATCAATTATTTATTCTTATTCTCAACTTCTTAATTCACTTTCTTTTCCAATCCAAATTGTTGTTTTATCTAAAAAAACAGATATAGCAACCTATCTTAACTATCTCTCCTCTCTATCGCCCAATCTCACTAACCCAAAACTCATCTTACAACTTGAATCTTATCGCGATTTTATAAAAACAACTATAAAACAAAATACTATTATTGAAAAAAACTTCTATGTAGTAATTCCATTTTCCCCTCTTGAGATGGGAACGGCAGCGCTTAAAAAAACCGATTCATCTTATGTTTTTGCTCGGGCAAAAGCCTCCCTCTACCCCAAGCGAGATCATATTATTAAGCAATTGACAAAAACAGGTCTAGGTGGGGTTGCCCTTCGCGAACAAGAAATTGTTGAGGTATTTTATAACTTGTTTAACCCCTCAACTATTGGGCGCAGGATGGGCCCGGTTAAATCCTATACAAATTTTTTGGTGACAAAGTAATATGATGTTTTTTTCAAAAAAAGATAAGAAGCCTGAGGT
>CAYNEP010000065.1:0-5162 GCA_964396255.1 uncultured Gammaproteobacteria bacterium
CAATGAGTGAAAACGACAATAAGGGTTTTCTACCATGTTTGTCTGATAATTTACCCAAGATTGGTGAGCCAATAAACTGAAATAATGGATATGCCGCCATGAGAAACCCAATTGTGATAGGGTCGGCACCAAAGCGTGAGGCTAGATATGGCAATGTTGGGATAACTAACCCAAATCCAAGCGAGTCTATGAAAATGACACAAAACACAAGGAACAACTTTCTTTCCATAAAACGTGGTCTTAGTGTAAAAAATACTCTGCTAAATGTAAACTCCAAATATGTCACCACTTGAATAAGTTGTCAAATGCGACTACAATATGAGTAATATGAACACAAAGAAATCAAAATTACCGCTAGCGATTTTAATCGGTGGTGTTGCCGGATTTTTAGCAGGTTTATTTGCATCAGAAAAACCTGGAAAAGATCTTCGCGATAGTGCAAAAACAAACTATGACAAGATAGTAAAAGCCCTTCCTGATAAAGATCTTGATAAAAAAGTTGAGAAGATTTTTGGAGAATTTCGCGAGGAGTTTAAAACAACCATGCAAGATGCAAAACAAAATTTAGCTGAAAAGCTCTATGAACTTCAAGAAACAACTGGTGAGATCGATAAGGAAAAATATTCAAAACTTTTATCAGATGCGGTTGCACATATTCAGTCAAAGCAAAATCTTCCTAAGTCTAAGTTGTTAAAACTCAAGGCATATCTTAAGCAAGATCTTGAGAAGTTTCAGAAGCTTAACAACTCAAAGAAGAGTAAAAAAACCACTCTTAAGAAAGCAGCTAAAAAGCTTGTATCCAAAAAGAAAGCTGCCTAATTAACGCTTCAGAAGTTTGTACTCTTTATAAAGATTCGTATATGCGTATAGCGTCACTGCACAGAAGCTTATGAGTAATGCAACGGGTGGACCGGTTATTCCAAACTGCTGCGTGAGGACATAACTCCCTATTCCTGTAGTAACGAGCAAAATTGCGTTGCTCACCAAAACATAACTAGGCTTTTTAATCGTGTATAAGAAAAATAACATGGGAATCTGCATCACGACAAAGAAAATATTTACGAAACTCAAAAGTCGCGTAATGTGTGGAACAGCTTTATATGTGTCAGAAAAAACAAGAGTGTAGATTGCGTCAGGTGTTATGATTGAGCCTATAAGCAAACCTACTGGTAGTAGACAATAGAGTGCAAAGCGCTTGATGAGTTCTACTACTTCACTTCTGGTTTCAATAATTGCAAACTGAGGCGAGAGCACTTGCGTGACGCTATTGATTGTTGTTAATATCGAGAACACAACTTTCTGAGCTAATCCATAATAGCCAACTTCAGGTTTAGTGAGAAAATGTGCAATTAAGAATAAATCAATTCGTGACGCGATGAAATAGAGTTGCGTTGCTGCAAAATATGTCGCTGAATAGCTAATGTTGAGGTGTTGTTTGTCAAGTGGAGCGTCAATGAGTTGTTTTGGTACATTGGGATGAGCAAGGTATAGCAGTATAAAAAAGAGAAAAGGCCCAAATGGGCCAAATAGTATAAGCAATAATTCAAAACTCATATGATTTGTAAATTGAAGTCCAAGCAAAATAACCAATCGCACGATGTTAATCGTATTTATAAGAATGTTTGCAGTAGTAAAGCGCCTTGATGCAAAAAGTGTGTTGAGGATAAAGTTCTGCCAAATAAGCAAGGGTATTGTGCCAAATGACCACATAAAATAGCGAAGTGGAACGTTGAGCTTTAGCCAATCTACATTGATTGGCGTTATAAACAAACATAAAATAATGATAGCGCCAAAAGCGAGGGCTGTTTGGTAGACGAGTGTGATTTTTAGGAAAGAATATGCTTTTATTTTGTCGCGCAAAAGTGGCGGGAGATATGAATAGATAGTTGCCGAGGTGCCAAAGTCAAACAAGTTTGTAAAAACATACACAAGTGTAAAGAGCACAATGTATATTCCATTTTCTGTAGGGGTGAAAAATCGTGCGATAACAACTATATAGATGGCGGAGAATGCGACATTAAGATAGGTCCCGAATGTGTTGATGGCAACTTCTTTATGGGTTTTGTGTGATAGCAAACGAGACAAAAGTTTCATTGGATGTATGATAATTGTACACTACTTACCTACCTGACAGTCTACACTACTATGCTCTCAAATTTCTCTTACGAAACTGTTACCAATTTACTATTGATACACCTTTTATAGTCTGTTATAGTGTGGTGAATATGATGAGTATAGCCTTAAAAGTTGATTTTTTAAGGTTGCCCCTCTCCTCTACCTCTTGGTACTTCTTGAGAAAAACTATCGGGTTAATTCACGCGCGAGATTTACGTTACAAGTTTAAACTAATTTACACCTATGTGGGGATGGCTAATGGGGTGGAATTGGTGGGGTAGTTCTTGCGGAGGATGTCACTGGACATGCTGGAACCCTTGCCAAACACAATCACCTTGTCACTAATAGTGACACAAAACTAACCTTGGCGAAAGCCAGCAAAGAAACGAGCCATGAGTGCTCGTTTTTTTGTGGTTTAAACTTCTGACCAAACGATACTTTGATTTTGTTTCATGAAAGAATATTGACGATTGGCATATGCCACTTCTTTTTGAGTCCACTGAGTAATACATTCTGATAGTGTTGTTTCCTTATTAAGATGCTCAATGATCTGCTTAACTCCAAGTGTATCAAGCGCTTGTTTTGATAATTGTTTATTAGATTCAAGCGTACTTCTTACTTCATCAATTGCCCCACTGTTAATCCTCTCCTCTACTCGACTTCGAACTCTCTCTATGAGCAAGCCTTGCGACTTGTGTTTAAAACCTATGATTTTGCTTGGATGAATGAGCGGTAGGGTGCTAATTTTATTAGCACCTGACTCAAATATTTCAATTCTTCGAATTAAACGCCTGGGATTATTGACATCAGAATCATTAAGTGACAAAAAAACCTCAGGGGCTCCGTTATATAGGATCTCTTGTAATTCATCAACTGGCTTGTCGTTTAGCTCAATGCGGCGAGCTTCATTGGCGCCAACCTCGTACTGAGTCCCAAATAAGATCTGTTTTAAATAGAGATAACTTCCGCCAACAAAGATGGGTGTTTTAGTTGAGTCAAAGTATGAATTCAAGAGAGTGTCAACAATTTCTCTATAGTTGCCAGATGAGAACGTGTCAGAAAGAGCAACAACGTCATAAAGCCATATCTTAATTCCATCAAGCACATAGTAGCCAATTGTGAAGGTTGATTGATCAATTACATGAAACGTGCTATCTCGAGGTACATCTTTTCCAGAGACAATCGAGAATCCCTTAAAGAGTTGTCGTGAGTCGAAGTTAATAATCTCACCATCTGTGTCTTTTGCAACTGAGATTGCGTGAGCGGTCTTGCCCGTTGCGGTTTGTCCTGTTATGACAATAGGTGATTTCATACTGTAGATTGTAACAAATAGCAATTCCTATAGTATTTGATATAATGCATGCAATATGAAATCTGTTGAGGCAAGTAGAGCAAATTATACGTCAGGTAGAAACTCTCGTCTGAGGGGTTATGTTGCCCCACTTGTTGATGCTGGAGTTGACCTTGTGCAGGCTATCGACAAAGATGCTCGCCCCAAGGACGTAACAGATGCAGGAGTTGTGTTAACGTGCGTTGCAACGGGTATGGCGTATTTAGGAGAGCGATATAAAAGAAAAGATCTAAAAGTAGGCGCTTTGCTTGGGTATACAGCTGGTGCTGTGTGCGATGCGCTTGATGGTGCACTTGCTAGGCGAATAATTAAGCAAGGTGGTTATCACGACACCCTTCAGGGCGGAATAGATGATGCTAATGCTGATCGCTATCAAGAGGCAGTCATTGACCTGAGTCATGCTGTAACAGCTCATGACAAAGGCAATGTAGCAGGAGAGCTTATGGCATATGCTGCAACAATTACTAATCCTCTCCCCTCACTTGTCAGAGCACTATGTGAGTCACGGGGAATTGTAGTGCCCGAGACTGGTGGGAATTTGTTAGGATTCTTTGGGACTCGTGCGGGGCGCGCGATTACTGGAATTGCTGCTACTATCTGTCCAGATGTTAGAGGGATTGATGCCCAATTTCTACTTGATGCGCTAACAACTGCTAGCAACTCTTACACAACAATAACAAGGACACATGCTCTATTAGCAGGTGATCAAACATTATCCGTTAGTGACCGTGAGGCGAGTCGAAAGAGGGCCGAAGCACTTGCAGTAACAACAGGACTCATACTTGGCGCAACGCTTGCAAGCTATAAAGTGATACATAGAAATGATACGCAAGTCGACAGTCAACCAATGCCAGATGCTGACGTTGTGAATGGGCACTACAAGCAAACATTATTAAGATTAGATCACGCCGGAAATAGACTACTTGGCGGAACTCATAGATTTGTCGGTGGGATATTACCTCTCCGTCATCATAAAGAAGGCGATCAGGTTGTTTTAGATTCAAAGGTTTCATTTGATTTTGATAGGCGCATTATGTATTTGACTGATCACGATGATCTTAAGTTGCTTCGACCAGATGGTTCAGTTCGAGATGTTGATATGATCCATTTCTCAACAGATGAACAACAACGAGTCGCATATGATGAATATGTTGACAACCTTAGAAGCAAGGCAAATCAAGGTGGTCTCCCACACCCGCATGTTGGTGTTGAAGGGACGTTTTATGCTGGTGGAAGACGTCGGAATGGAGTTTTGCAGTTTGTCACCTCATCTGAGGTTGATCAGGATGGCACATGTTCATTGGCTTTTGGAAAGCTTAAGGTGCCCGTTCAGTCAGTCTCACTTGAGCCGTGGAGAGTTGTAATGGAAGACGGGACATGTGTGACGATGCTCAATCCTCTAGCTCACTATCTTCGCTATTACATGAGAGTTCCATCGGGACTGAAACCAAAAGATCTGGAAAGTGGCACTATTGCCTCACTTGAGCAAATTGCGATTCAATTTTGTCGTGAAGCTGCATTAAATGGAGTTGATTATGACCAGATTCATAGGGAATGGTATGACTATTTGCATTATTTTTTGGTTGATCAGGATTCTCTAACTAGGTTAAAAGCATTCGCAACATCAGCGTATTGGAGAACAATTGGCACAGCAACAGCTCATGGGAAGGGAGTTTTGGGAAGGCTTTCGACCAAG
>CAYNEP010000066.1:0-5124 GCA_964396255.1 uncultured Gammaproteobacteria bacterium
CTTCCAGGTTTTCTACCCCAAGAAGTCGTGTGACAGTTTCCTTTCTGTATCGTCTATCGCCTCGAGAGTTGATGCGAATTGCAGGAAGCTTGCCTTTTTTACCCCATCTCTTAACAGTAAGAGGGGAAACGCGAAGAATATCAGCAACTTCACGAATGGTCAAAAGATCTGGTAAGTCAGTGAGAGTCACCATTCGTTTTTGTTTGTTTTGATATGACATGGTTGGAAGTATAAACTAACACTTGTCTCTTGTCAAGATTGTTAGAAAGGGCCATATCAAACTGTGAAATACAAGAAAACAGTTTCGAATTCAAGCACGATTAGGAACGACCCTGTTAACTAGCCTATAGGAATTATTTACGTTGTTTGTGATTTTTTGTTACTTGAAAATGATATTGATAGGTATATAATGAACCATGCTATGGCACGCATTCGTCCCAACCCTGCATTAACCTTTGATGATGTACTTCTTGTTCCACAAAAAACTCATTTAGTCTCTAGAGGCGACGTTGATCTTTCAACACAATTGACCAGAAATATCCGACTTAACATTCCACTTGTGTCTGCCAACATGGATACCGTTACAGAGTCTCGAATGGCAATTGCGCTTGCGCAAGCGGGTGGCATTGGTATTATCCATAGATTTTTGACCATAGAAGAGCAGGTGAAACAAGTGCAGCGAGTAAAGCGATTTGAGCATTACAAAATAGACAAACCAATTTCAGCACTCACATCAGCATCATTTGGTGACCTCAGGGTCATTATGACCGAGAATAATGTTACGAGTGTTCTGATTGTTGATTCGGATGGGATTTTGCAAGGTTTGGTTACAACGCGCGACTGGCAGTTTGTGACTCGCGACGATACACCTGTTACTAAAATCATGACACCTAAAGAAAAGCTTGTGACGGCCAAGCCATCGGTGACGCTCAATGAAGCACAACTCCTTTTATCGAAACATAAAATTGAAAAGCTGCCACTTATTGACGCGAGGGGTCATGTAAAAGGATTGATTACGTCTCATGATGTATTTGCATCTCGCGCAGATAACAAAACAGTAAGGGACCAAAAAGGGAGGTTGTTGGTTGGTGCTGCAGTTGGCATCAAGGATGAAGATATCGTTCGCACGGGTGAGTTGGTTGAGGCAGGGGTTGATGTTGTGGTTATTGACATCGCACACGGCCACTCAGTTCACTTGATAAAAGCCCTTAGGAAAATCAAGAAAAACTTTCCTAAGCTCGAGGTGATTGCAGGCAACGTTGCGACCCATGAGGGAACGCGAGATTTGATCGATGCTGGAGCCGATGCGATAAAAGTCGGGATAGGGCCAGGATCGCTATGCACAACACGCATTGTTGCAGGGGCTGGAGTTCCACAGATCACTGCAGTTATCGATAGCGTGAGGGCGGCTACAAAAAAGAAAGTTCCTATCATTGCAGATGGAGGCATTCGCTATTCAGGGGATATAGTTAAGGCTTTGGCAGCTGGGGCGTCAAGTGTTATGATCGGATCATTCTTTTATGGCACAAAGGAAAGCCCAGCCTTGACGTTTTATCGCAATGGTAAGAAATATAAACTAATCCGTGGAATGGCGTCACTTACTGCTAATGCAGATAGAAGAAAGCTCGATATACTAACTAAAAATGCCCTAGGGGGTATTAAAGGAACAATTGAAGAGTATACAGCTGAGGGGGTTGAGGCGATAGTGCCATACTCAGGTAATGTGTCAGATATTCTCAACCAGGTGGTCGGTGGTGTGCGATCAGGATTCTCATATAGTGGGGCATTAACTATTAAGGAATTATGGAAGAAGGCGGAGTTTGTAAAGATCTCACACAGTGCTTTAATTGAGTCGCATCCTCACGATGTGAAAATGATCTAGCTTCGCTTGCGGTAATTATATTTCTCATATGCCGGTGCCCCCATGGGTATATTTATAGCTAATAATCTATGATGTTTGCGATCTAATGTAAATTATTAAGTTCTTTTCCCGCATTGTGCCTATTTAATGCCCTAGGGGGCATATGATAGCCTCTTACGAGGTATGCCCTCTGGGGTATTTATATTATTTATATACCCCCAGGGGCACATTGATAATCCAGAATACTTATACTCATTTGATTTATCAATGTTCAGTAGATGTATTGTTTAATTGTAGGTTGATTAATATGAACGTCGTATCTTATGAATTGTATTTGCTTAAGAAATGCCCTCTAGGGTATTTGCTAATATACTAGCACTATTAGTGATTGACGAATAACTCTATAAGAGGATTTCTACTATTGTTGATCAACCATATGGTTGGAAAATTGTTGACAAATATTGTATGTCTTGCCAACTTGGCAGAACGATTTCTGTCTTGAAAAGCTATATCACAATATTACTTAAAGAGTACATAGTAATACTAAATATGACTTACAAATGAATATAATACTACGGTTTGATTACTTAGTCTAAGTGACTACCACTTTGCGTATCTGCAGGCGAGGTATCATCTGTTTTTTTCCATGAATCGTAAGTTCCTATTTTATGCAGATTATAAAATACATAGGTCGTGTTGAACTTATCCGAGTGCCTCTCTGAGCCTTGATTTGCAATCAATCCGTCATACCCAACTGACAGCATAAATTCTCGAAATGTAGCCATCCAAGGAGGCCAGGGAGATCTCATATTTCCATCAAGCAATCCTTGAATGTCAATGGAGCGACCCTCATTACTTAGCCATAGAGCATATCGCGACTCCATATCGACCAAATGCTCTCTAACTCTGGGACTATCGACACCTTCAAATCTATTCGGTTTGAGTCGTGACATCTCAAAAAAGGCCCTCCATTGATTAACAAATTCAACTGGAACGGGCGCATTTTGTGTTGGATCCGATGCCAGTCTCATGTCAAGACATCGAGCTTGAAAGGGAAGCAGCTTTGCTACATAGGGTGCTGTGGGTATGCTCATTGAAGCATAGCTTGCCCGTACAAATGCGTAATCTTCAGCATCTCGCGCACTTGTTGCATGAAATCCAACTCCGAGAGTCATGCTTGTTCCGTAATCCTGATCCTGATAGTCAGCATCCTCATAATCAAAGTCTGGATTAAACTCAAATGGATTATGAGTGCCATGTAACAACACATCTGGGGACAGCTCAAAATCTTCTCTTGTGAGGGTGCGAGGATCAATGCTACCCAAGATGACATCTCCGATTGGTTTTCTATCTATATCAGTCTTTACAGCATCTTCAGAATTGATGACATCTTCGACGGGTTCCATAGGTGTTTACTTGCGAGAATACCGTATTTAATTTATATTTTCAATCTTGTCACAACACTAGTTTCTGATTCCAAAATCGAATCCTTTAACCTGCATCGTTGCAGTTGCATCTCACATGAGATCTTGTATAATATCTTTTATCTCAAAGATTACAGGTTCTTGCCAAAGCGAGCTAAAAATTAGTTTCCTGTAGGAGAGATACACTATGCCATCAGTAAAAAAAATCGACTACGTTAATGATTTAGCTACAAAACTAGCTGATCACCCCAATTTCGCAATTGTTGACTTCGCATCAACCCCACATAAGTCACTAGAGGAGCTTAAGCAAAAACTAATGGGCGATTCTAATGTCAAGCTCAAGGTCGTCAAGAATTCACTCTTTGAAGTTGCGCTTCTTAAATTTGTCAGAAAGGGAAAGCTCATTTCAGAAGAGGATGCGAGCGAACTAAGCTCAAAAGCCTTAAAAGGTAATTCTGCAGTCATATTTTTAGAGACAGATTGGTTGTCCGGTCTTCAATCATTTTTCAAAACAGCCAAAGGTTATGAGGGTATGGTATTTAAGGGCGGAGTTGTCGATGGTGTCGTCTACTTTAAGGATCGACTTAATACGCTTGCTCAATTGCCGTCACGTGAAATACTTATGGCAAAGATACTTGGGAGCTTACGATCTCCACAATATGGTCTTGTACGGGCACTGAAGTGGGATGCTGGGCGGTTTGTGAGAGTTATTAATGCAATTAAAGAAAAAAATTCTTAAACATTTTTAAGATTTTCAAAGGAGGTGAGACATAATGGCAGATGATGATACAAAAGTAAATGAAGAGGTTAAAGAAGAAGCAGTAGAGACGACTGATGCAGCTACAACCCAAGAGGAAGTAGCCGCACCAGCTCCTGCTGAGGCTCCTGTTGCAGAAGTAAAGAAAGAAGAAGCTCCAAAAGAGGCTCCTGTAGTTGAGGAGTCAAAAACTCCAACTAAGGAACTTACTGGAAAGTTGGCAAAATTAGCTACCGAGATTGAAGGTCTCACCGTATTGGAACTTTCTGAACTATCAACATACTTAGAAGAGAAGTTTGGTGTAAGTTCAGCTCCAATGATGGCTATGGGTGCAATGCCAGCAGCAGGTGCTGCAGCTGGTGAGCCAGCTGAGGAGAAGACGAGCTTTACCGTAGTATTAACTGATGGTGGCGCAAATAAATTGGGCGCAATCAAAGCAGTTAGAGAACTACGACAAGACTTGGGTCTAATGGAAGCTAAAAAATTAGTTGAAACACCACCTCAAACCGTTCTTGAGAACGTCAAGAAAGATGAGGCAGATGCAGCTGTTGCAAAATTAACAGAGGCAGGTGCTAAGGCTGAATTGAAGTAAATCTTACTTGAAATCCTTTAAAACCCCGTCCTAGTGGCGGGGTTTTTTTGTAGGACGAAGTTAGAGTACTAATTTAAATGGCTTGTTGGTGCCATGTTGAATTTCATCTTTATAGTGCGAATGATATTTTTGCTCTTGCTCGTCGTCGTTATAGCGAATGCCTTTAGAAGTTGAAGATTGCACTGCAGAGCCTCTCTCTGCTATTGTCAATTCGGGGTCGTTGATATATGCCCACCAGTTATTAAGTTTTCCGTCAGGACCTCGACCGATCATGTGCGGAATATGATTAAACCAATAGTCCAAATAACCCTTTTGGCTACAACCCCATAGGAGGCAAGTAATATATGAACTAGCCTTACGATTTACATTTGGATATCTCTCAAATGTTGGACAAAAACTACTTTTGATGCTTTTCTTGTCATAACCATATTCGTCGCCAGTATTTGGTGGTTAATGCACATTACCACATCCTTTAACTTTAACTATACTT
>CAYNEP010000067.1:0-5068 GCA_964396255.1 uncultured Gammaproteobacteria bacterium
TCAAATTATATCACACCTCTCTCGGTTCTATTTTTCGCAAGGTAGTTTTTCTTTACTGATCGGAGGTATTTGTTTGTTATAGGCATTTTGTATTTTGCCATTTCTTCTTTTGCGAGTTTACGGAGTTGTTTGATTTTTTTGGCGTTCATGTTTTCGTTTTTTTGCTAATACTCCGAGTTTTCCTATTCGTGAAAAATACTTTTTACCTTTTCTGCGATTGATCTCTCCTGCAATGGTACCACCTTTTCTGCCTGCTTCGGATAAAAATTTGATTATTTCTGGACTTGTCATGGTGGTATTATACCATAGGTGTATTGTTTTGCAACTTCTCGGGAAGTTCTCGGGATTGTCTTAGGATTATTTACCTATTGACAAGCATTACAGCTATGGTATACAATGAAGTATTACTATTTTATATTTAATTATGAATGAGATAAAAATGCACGCAGTAATAGCAGATGGGATTCTAAGACTATTAGAAGAAAAAATGCAAGACCGTGAAATAAACATAGAAAATGCAAATGATCGTATAGAGTTGCTTAATGCTCGTATAGAAATCCAGAAACTCTTACGAGCCGCAGAGATTGTTTCCCATAATAATTAGCCTTCAGGGCTCAGACAATGAGCCTTGATAGATAGCTATTATCAATTCGAAAAGTGCAATAATTGCACAAATACCTATGAAGCGCTATTTGAAAATATCAATATTAGCAGTTATAGTTGCAGGTATAGTTTTCTTTGAATTGATCCGTATGCCTATAAAGGTGTCTGCTTCTGAAACTGTTGTTACCACTCCGACACCTACTGCTACCACCACACCTACTATGACACCCACCCCTGTACCTCAATATTCCATGGGTAAGTACTCTAATAATGAATATGCTCAATACATCTGGTCAAAGTGGGCTCCCCATGGGAATAGAGCTCAAGCTGTTGCATTGTGTACCAACATAGCAGAGGGACACTTGGATGACAATGCCTACAACGTAAATACTGACGGATCTACTGATGCAGGGTGTTGGCAGTGGAATAGCATTCATAATCTGCCTGACAGCATCACACGCAACTGTAAGGAGGCTACGGATTACACCTATAAGGTGTGGGAAAGGAGAATGTCCCTTGGTGTCACTGATGGTTTTCAGGGTATGTGGTACGGGTATGGATCTAACAATTATCAATTGTGTATGAGCTCCCTATGAGACTCCTTCCAAAAATTTACAATAAACTATTAACTATAAACCACGAGATAGCATCTACACCGAAGGATGATGAAAAAGTCTATTGGAAGCTAGAAAGAAATAAACTACGAATGCTTTTAGAATACTACTGTAGAAAATTGAAGAAGCAGTGATATTTTCTGAGGGCGAGAAAAAAAATCTCCCCAGAGATTTTTTTTATCTCGCCAATAATCCTTAAATAAAAGATGATAATCCTTTATATATTTCTCTTATTGAGTAAGTTACCTTTTGATTTGTCCCTCGGGGGAAAATCAAAAGACTTACCAATAGCTAGTAACTATCCTTTATCAATCCCCTGGGGGATTATAAAGGGGGGATTATATATATGTCAATAACACAATATATATCACACTATGTCATTTTTCATTTTTGTTACTTTTACCGCATAATTCCCGCATTGAGAAAAATATTGCTATTGACTTTGATAATTTTTTTGTCTAATATGTGGATGTTTTACAAATTGAAATTGAAATAATGAATATCAAACAACAGAGAGAAATCTATAAACTACGGCTTGTACTGCATACCATTACAGACACTTCATTCGCATACAGCAGACTGAATAAATCCCACCCTATTGATGCTATTACCGAGGAGAGTGCAGATCAGCTTATTGAAGCATATCGAGAACTTATACAATCGGTTAGCAATTCAATAGACTCCTATGAAAACGCTTGATGTGGCTCGGTATTATCATTCCCTTGGCATCAACTGTATTCCCTGGAAGCATCGGCAGAAGGGGGGGGGACTTCTTATTCCTTCCTGGTATAAGTATCAGGTACAACGAGTCACTGATGCAGAGATTGAGGAGTGGTTTCAGGAGGACTGTGGAATTGCAATAGTCACTGGTCAGGTATCAAATCTTACAGTGGTCGATGATGATCTCAGGAATGGGCAAAAACGCCTAAATTCTGCCGTTATAGCACGTTCTGGAGGTGGAGGCTATCACTACTACTACCGATATACGCCTCGCATAAAAACAGGAAGACGAGCAGATATGCATCTTGAGGTAAAAGGTGACGGGGCACTTATCTATGCATATCCAACTATTCATGAATCGGGGAATATGTATGAGTTTGAAAACGGCATGGAATCCCTAGAACTTCTCCAACCCTTTCCTGAACAAGAGTCACTTATTATTGAATATCTCGGTAAGATTGTAAAAGACACGAGAGAACGAGATAGCAGAGTGTATAGTCAGGGATATACAGAATACTTTTATAAAACAGAGGGGGAGCGAGACAATGCTATGAAGGAGCTATGCCTTATGTTATGGAAGAAAGGAATGTCGCCAGGTCAGGTGCACTCTATCGCAAGTCTTGTCAACAATACATATAAACCACCACTTGAGGATAAGGTTGTAAGGACAAAGGTAGAGAGCACCTTTCGGGGGCTCGGGGAAAAAAAAGATTACACAATAGCAGTTGCAAGAAGAGACGAGCCAAAAACATCACCTCTCAAAAACTACAAAGGTGCAGAAGTTGAAGAGGCATATCGTTCTATTATGCAGGAATCAGGAGAAGGAATATCTACAGGGTTTCTTGAGATAGACAAATACTTTCGGCTCTTTCCTAAACATCTCTATATGGTAACGGCAGGTACGCACATAGGTAAGACCACCTTTGCGGGAGCGATTGCTATGAATGTAGCTCGTATGGGAAAAAGAGTCACCTTTTTTGCATTAGAGGATGGTCTCTACACAGTACCAAGTCTCCTGAAAACAGGCGCAATTCCTCATACCTTTACTCTGGTAGATTGTGACGTATTTCCTACCCCTAATCAGATTATGAACCATATTGAGGAGTTTCCCTCTGACTTCGTAGTGGTCGATCATATTCATTTTCTCTCATCGGATGACAAAAAGGAGAGTATGAAGGATATGATTATTGACATTACTAAAAATCTCAAGCTACTTACTAAGAAACTGAACATACCCATTATGTCTCTTGTGCATATTCGCAAGCAAGAGAAAACAAAAGACACTCCACCTCTTATTGATGACATGAAAGATGCACAAGAACTTGGAGGGCTCGCAAACGTAATATGTATCCTCCATAGGAAAAGAATACCTGCCGATCAAATTATCGCAGGACAGCAGTATCACGAACAAGTTGGAACACTTAGTATTCCCAAGGCAAAAGCCCCAGGAGCAAAAACAGGAATGGTAGCCTTTTCAATCACTGATCAGGTATTTTCTGATGCCCCATATCAATCTCAGTTGCAAGTAATCTTAAACAATGACACTAACTAAGGTTCTGACCGAAAAAGAGTTTAAAGAAAAATGCAAAAAGAACGGTATTGTATTTACTATTCGCCTCTGGAACTTATATGTAGATTATGCATGGAATGAGGCAATGAAAGAAATGGGGCTTGACAACCATAGCAGAAGTGCTATAATGACATAATCATTATTATTCCTTTTTATTCCTATGATTAACACAAACGGAAAGCTCAATCAACCAGAAATCTACACCATGTATAAAGGTGATGTCCGATTGGAATTTACTCCTAACGGTCACGCCTACAAAGTCTTTCATAAAGGAGTACAGCTCTATGGCACTCTCGGAGTAACCACTGCCATAGGTATCCTTGATAAACCCGCACTTCTTCAATGGGCAAGCAATATAACGAATCAATACTGGGTGGATGGGCTTGCAGACAAAATTCCTGATGAAGTTCTTATTGCAAAACTTAGTAAAGAAGCTCCAATTGCATGGAGAATCAGACGTGACGACGCTGGAGATGTCGGTACCCTCATACACGCATGGATTGAAAAGTATATCCAGTCCAAAATTGATGGGAGTCAATCACCAGGAGCACCTATCAATGACATAATCCAAAAAGCAGTACTCCGATTTATCGAGTGGGAAAAATCAGAAGGTATTACTTACCTTGCGACCGAAAAAAAAGTATATTCACTCAAACACAATGTTGCAGGTATTGTAGATTTCATTTACAAGACTAAGAATGGCAAGATGGGTATCGGAGATATTAAGACATCAAAGGGGATTTATGAATCAATGTATATTCAGATTTCAGCCTATCAATATATGCTTCATGAAATGAATCCCGCCTTGCAATTTGCAGAGAGAACTATCGTTAAAGTAGGAAAAGCTGACGGAGATATGGAAATCAGAAAAGTAGACAATTACAATGAGTATGCAAAAGCGTTTCTCGCATGTGTTATGTTGTATAGGATATTGAAACCAACAAAAACTAAGTGAACCCTTTTTATCATTTTTTTTATTCCTATGGCAGTTGCAGGATTTAAGATACAGCAGTCAGCTAAACCTGACTTTGAGCCAGTAGTCCTCCCTGAGGACAGTTATCAATGCTTGATTGATCGGGTAGAGTTTAGAGTTGGCAAAAAGTATATGAGTGAGGAAGATCAAGATCAACTCCTTTTTTACCTAAAGCCTCTCAATGTTACTCCTGAGTTTGCGAAGAAGTTGCTGTTTTATCAAACAACTACCTCTTTTTTTAATGGCAAATCAACGAGCACAAGAAACACGCTCAAGGCGAGTAAACTTTATAGCCTTATAAAGACTATATACAAGTTTTATAAGCCTGATGTAAAGGTTGAAGATATGAAGCCAGAAGAGATTACTGACGATGTAATAAATGGCCTAGAGGGCAAGCAGGTTGTTGCTATCGTCTCTTTGACTGATGCAGGAACTAACAAAGTAGTAAGTCTATTAAGTATTAAGGAAGAGGTGAAGACCGATGAAGTCTTGACCCCTGATCAAGAATTGCAGAAAGCGCTCAGTTAATCGAAGGAGACAACTCAAGCGGGTTCACTTGAGTTGTCACCAGAGAATCCGACACAAGTG
>CAYNEP010000068.1:0-4991 GCA_964396255.1 uncultured Gammaproteobacteria bacterium
AAGATCAAGATTCTGCTCATACATCTGAGCATTAATCTGCGATAACTCGCTCTCGCCAATTCGATTATTATCTTTTTTCATGTCTAATACCTAAACTCAGTATTAGTATAGCAAGATATTATTTCAGAATTGAAGGGAGCTTATCTGAGGGAATTGGAGGAGATATCGTCCTAACTGCGTCACGACACACCTCAACAGATGCCTTGCCGAATAGTTTTGCATACTCATTTACCAAACCAGTTAAGGCAACAACAGCATCGCCCTTTACACTAATATCATTGGCATTTCTCACAACCAATCCGGGAACCTTCTTAGCACGCTCAAGGGCGAGAGGACCAATAACCTGCTGCTGCTCTCTAATGATGGCTTTGAAAATTGTTGTATAACTGATTGATGTATTATTCATCTCCAAGGTAGTTGAACTTATCAATCGCAAGAGCCATGAGAGTAAACGATGTTAAGTACATAAAATCAACAAAATCCCCATTGAAATAGATTTCATTTGCAATTCTATACAAGAAAAGTGAATCGGTTATATACTGCACAACTATTGCAAAGATCAGAAATAAAATAGTGTTTTTCATTTTTCCACCCAATACACCTTTAGATAGACTATATGTTGTTAGCGCGATTGATATAACAATTGCCTCACCCACAGGATAGCCATAATCAAGAAAAGTCTTAATAGGTGTTGTTAAATCAATTTGAAGGTCTTTCAAGAAAAAGATGTAGGAAATCAGGAACATAAGAATCGGAAGAACAATTGCCAGTAATTTTCCGTGTATTGAGCGCAAGATAATCCTCGTACCACTTGCTTTGGCTATAAAATACATTCCAAGCGCATAGCAAGGAATTATTGCAAAGTAACCTATATCTGCAATAGATGGATATGGAACCTCGAGTTGTGCAATTGCATTGTAGTATGTCCAAACAGTCTGACCAAACCACTCTCCAAATAAGCCTAGTGACAAAAAGATAATACTCTTACCTATCCAGCTTTCTGTACCTCCCCACTTCTGTGCAACATGAAGTCCTCTAAAAAAGCCTGCAAGTGCAATAAGCGCATATGCAAACCCAAACCAATAGCTAACCTGCGCATCGCGAACTCCACTAACATATAAACTTAACCACCACAAAGCAAGTCCAAGATACGCAAAAATAATGATATATGAAGCACGATCGTTAAAAAACTTTTTGATCATTACCTACAGAATAGCGTAGTCACAATCAACTTGTCAAGAGAACTACATTTATGTAACACTCGCTTGGAACCGGGAGAATCCTTCGGACATAATATAGTTTAGATTCACTGACACGACCTGACCCTCGGTGAGTACTCTTGGCTTAATTGGAATTACAACAGGCATGTTCATGTCTGCGGTTCCCCATACTGACACTTTCGGAGAGAGATAGGTTTTGGAATACATAACAAGCGCGTTCATTTTCCCACTTTTAGCAACTTTAATGTCAGTTGTCGCATTGACATGGGTCTGAATTGTTTCGTGAAAATCTAGATCAAGATACACTTTTTTTGTGGTCAATCTCGACCGTATCCGACTGCGTACCCCAAAATTCCTAGCTTGAATAATAAATGGCATTGAAACACCATAAAAATCAAAATCATAATCCACTAATTCAAATGCAGCCTGATATCTATAAGGAATTAATTTGGTTGATGGTGTTATCATGCCAAGTGAATGTAGATGATTTATTGCCAATGCCTGATGCTCTGCAACAAGCCCAGTATCTAATAACTCCATCGTAATAACGTCTGGCACAATCTTTACATTCATCTCAACTATGTCATTATTATGGAGCGTGATTTTAGTATCTAGTTTGTTTGACGTAAAATTTGCTTGGGCAAACTGAGCAACATCCGTTGCTATCTCAATTGCATGAACATGCTTCGCCCCAGCCATTGCTGATAACATGGCAAGAATTCCCGACCCAGTCCCAACATCCATAACTATATCTCCCTTTTTAACAGTTTGGTGAATCGCCTTCTTAAAAGCAAGAGTGCGACGCTTATCAAGCAAGCATTCCCCCGCTATCATTAAGTTTGAAAATACGTCCATATTAATTGAAATGTTAGAATAATATTCTATCTTTTAAGTATCCTCTTTACAAATCCCCCTACCTTACGTCCCTTTCGAAGGGCAAGATTATATGCCGCAAATGATAATTCATCACCAATACCAACTGAAATTGGATATGCAATAAATGAATACGGGGGAGCCATAAACATCGCAAAGTTGTGCTGTGGAAGAGCATAAGCGCCTGCAATATCTAAAGCCGTTGCCCAAAGAGCAGCTTTGGCAGCTCGTTTTTCTTTTGGTAATTCAGGATCATATGAGTGATGAAGTAGTGTTGAGACAATTGACGATGAATATCCAAGCTCGTCAAGAGCTGCTCTTTCTGAGAGTACTCTTGCTGCTGCGCCAAGCGCAATAGCGGACAAACCAACCCCAGCTGATGTGACAACATTGGAAGTGTCAACCATTTCTCTAAATTGAGGCGAAGCAAGCAATCCTAAAAAAATACTCCAACCAGCGGCATAATTTGAAAACCAATTCGAAGCACCCTCATGAAAGAGTCCCTTAGCAAGGGCCATTCTCTGATTAGATTTAAGAATATTTTCAAGCGGTATGCCAGTTCCATCAAGTTCCCGCTCGCTTCGCGTAATAACATTTGCCAAAACCCCATCTGGGTCGTAGTCTGGATCGTCCCTTGCCTCATCATCAATCCTATTTGCAACAACCTGCAATACTGGTAGCTCTTGTATAAGCCTTCCGCCACGTCTTGCGTCTGCTTGATTAACGCGCCGACCTCTACCTTCTATTAGTGCGCCAAGGGAAACAAGACCAATTCCATATATGCGCTCAAGTGATGCATATCTTGATGTACTCTCAGCACTGTAGTAGTGGTCAATAAAATCAGCATACTGCCCAGCAGGAACACTTGCTCTTCCAGCAACGCACTTAAGTGTGGTCGTAACTGGTCTATGGAAAAATTCTTTATGCATAATACAACCTATAGTATATCATACAAGTGAATGATTCATGAAGGCTAGATAAGATTTTCAGCGGGGTAACGAAGGCCTCTTTTTTGTGTATAAACAACGATATCGTTCGTACCAAATGCTTTTTTTAAATAGTCCACAGCTGGCTCAGTATCAAACTGACGACAAGAATAAATATCTGCAGTAAAGAATTTCCTATTTACAAACGTATGAATGCTTAAATGTGATTCTTCGATCATAACAAAACCACTCCAGCCTCCAGGATCATGACTCTGATTGCCAGTAGCATGAACTACATATGGCTTTGTCAATTGAGTCATCCCAATTAAGTGACTTAACTCATCAAGGACCTTGTAAATATACGCACCATCACCAAGCTTTTCATGATCACAGTCATATGCATCAAGCATAAGATGTAATCCAAAAGTTGTTGTTTCGCTCTGCGTATTACTCATTTTGATAAAAAAATAGTATAGCATTTTTTGACAATTATCTCGCGATTCTGTTGACATTGAGCTATAAATTTCTTACAGTAAGGACTATATATGTCAAAAATACTTATAGTTGATGATGATCAGTACATTCGAGAACTCTATGTCGAGGTATTATCTGACGAAAAATATGAGGTTGACTCAGCTGAAGATGGTGTTGAGGGCGCTGAGAAACTTATGAAAAATGCATATGACCTTGTTTTGCTTGATATCATGATGCCCAGACTTGACGGGCTTGGAGTATTACAAAAACTACATGACGAGAAGCACACCAATGGTAAAGTTGTACTTTTGACAAATCTCTCACATGGACCCGTTATTGAGGAAGCCAAAAAGCTAGGTGCAGCTGGATATCTAATTAAAGCCGACATTACTCCTGATCAGCTTGTTGAGAAAGTCAAAAGCTATCTTAAATAAAATCGTTTTAGTCCTCTTTCGTGTGAAGTAGTTTCTTTCCGGTTGTTCGCGTTTCAAACGTATCTAATTGAGAGAGCGCATCAGCAACCAAATCCTCCATCTTTCTTAAATGCTTCATTGTCTTTGGCGTTTTCTCACTTCGCTTTAAAAATAGAACTGTTTGCTTAATGTCGTTAATTGGCTGCTTAAGATCAACTGATACTCGTGTTATTTGATTAGACAAAACTTCCTCAACCTTATTCTTATACTTTTGATTCTCACGCTCCAAAACCAACACCTTCTTCTCGGACTCCTTCAAGTGAAGATATTCCTTTTGGAGATAATAGGTAAGTGGCACCATCGAGAACAATGACAACAATGTGACAATATCAAAACTCAGGTCAATAGATCCAACATTTGGCAAGAACAAAAAACTCAAAACCGCAACGAAGACAAACGTAACAATTGGCGAGAAGATAAATGCATATAATACGCCAAGTAAGTACAAAAGGTAGAAAAACGGTGAAAAATACCACCCGGTTATGCCCACCCACAATAACACAGTCATCGAGAGTAAGAATATAAATTGACTTGTGGCCTGACTTCTTGCCTCATGCTTGTGTGCCCATTGATAATAGAGAAACCCACATAATGTGAAAAGAAAATAGAATATGAAGAACTTAGATACATAAACTTTGGTGCTTGGTAGTATTGTGAGGTAGTACACAAAGGCGGTTGCAAACCCAACAATTATCGCAGAAACTTTCGTATTCATACCATCAATACTAATCAAGTCGTAAAGAGATTTCAATATATATATACTCATACTATGTCTGGCCTAAATAATTCACTTCAAAAAGGCTTTTCACTACTTGAGATAATCATTGTCATAGCCATTATTGCACTCCTCTTGACCTCGCTTCCCGCAACATTCAACTTTAGAACGCAAGTTGATAAGGGATATGACACAACACGCATTCACGATCTAACCAAACTCTCGACTGTTATTGAAGAGTTTTATTCGGATCATAAACGCTACCCGATAGCGGGTGAACTTTGTCATAACGACCCTTCTGAACTCGGAT
>CAYNEP010000069.1:0-4971 GCA_964396255.1 uncultured Gammaproteobacteria bacterium
GCAAGTAGCAAAAAGAATCATAATGAAAATAAATTGAAAATGCATACTGAAGAAGAATCCCATTAATATTCCCGCAACAAGCCAAGCAACTTTACTCTTATTTTCATATAGGTAAAACAACATATAAAGTGCGCACATAGAGCCAAGTGGAATGAGTAGGGGCCACCAGGGAAGACTATCATAGTTTTGTGCTAGGGAATTTATCGTCCATAAACCAACTACGTATATTCCGTGTTTTTTTGAAAAAGCCAATGTCACAATGCGATAAGTTGCGAAGAAAAATACAATGTTTACAATCATGAGAAAGAAAATCAAAATCCATGGGCTCAAATTGCTTATGAGATAGAAAGGTACAAGTAAGTAAGTTAAGTATGGCGCAAGAAAAAAACCCGAATCATTGTTCGTGCGAGGGCCAAGAAGAGTGAAGTTCTGATTAACAACAATGTCCTTCACTTGACTTGTAAATTGCTCCTGATCCCAGCCAAAAATAATTCTATTGTCGATATTAGTAAATCGAGTAAAGCAAAAGAGAATAAATAGAACAAAAAAAATTAAGTGTGATTTTATAAAACTTCTATTGAGTATTGTCAGGTTCACGGTACTACCTATTGAATTGAGTCAACTATCATTGCGTAAGTATAGTAAGCAAGTCTTTTAACTTCAAGCTTAGTAGCTTGCTACATATACCAAAAAGCCACTGGCCCTCCAATGGTGCTTTTTGGTACTGCAGTACAATTACTACTAAATAAACGTTATTTAGTTGTTATGGTTCGCAGTTGATCTGCGCCATGACTCTCCATAATTGCTCTGGCTTTGTCATCCTGTACCTCATGAACTGGCACTGTTAACAGCACTCCTCCTTCACGAATCTTTGTCTCATATACATGAGCAATCTCTTCAGGAATTCCCAGACCAACAAGGGCTCCAACTAATCCTCCTGCTAATGCTCCTGTTACCGCACCCGATACTGTCGTTGCAGCCGCTCCGGTTAAGCCAAGAGCTGCTGCAATTGGACCTCCAATTAACAAGCCCCCAACACCAGGTATTGCAATAACACCAACACCGATCAAGAGCCCTGCCAAACCTCCAATAACTCCACCGGTTGTAGCGCCCTCAGCTGCTGATCCAGCAACAGCATCACCTGTTGTAGTAGTCGTTTTACCTGTTTCTAAATCCTTTGCAACAATTGATATTTCCTTTGGGTCATATCCTGCTGCTTCAAGTTCAGATAGTGCAGCTTCAGCTGTTGTTCTATCTAAAAATATTCCGATATGCATTTGTGACATTTTGATTTCACCCCCTTTAGAAAGTTTAAAACTTAAAACCTACTATCGTCGCAACATTCTTCCTAAGAAGATCACGACACATGCGCCAACGACTGACACCACGATGCTATAGAGATTAAATCCTGTAACACCTGACTCACCCATTGTGTTCATAATCATCCCTCCAACTATGGATCCAATTATCCCAAGAACTATATCCATCATTGTTCCCTGACTTGCATCAGTTTTCATAACCATGGATGCTAGCCATCCTGATAACGCTCCAAATACTATCCATACTAAAAAATTCATATTTTTCCACCTCCTTTCAAAAATTGAAAACTTGTATTACTTTGGTTGGTTGATGTTCACATCAACCTTATCTGGGATATTTATCTGCGGAGTCCCCATTTGTTGTCTAAGTGCTGGAAATCCATACATCATAAAAAGAAACAACAATACTACTATGATTACTACTCCAAATAAAAAACCTGACCCACCGCTTGATTCTGCTGGTGGTGCATTAACGACTGTTGTCATACTTCTTCACCTCCTGTCTTAATTCCACTTTTGTGGATGCTTTTATTACTTACCATTTGTAACAGCTGATCTTTAGTGAATCTCCAATCCCCTCGAGGACCAACTTTTATTCCTTCCAATTTTGTCTGTTGTGCCCATCTACGAATTGTCTTAACACTAACATTTAAAAATTGAGCTCCCTCACCAACATTAAAAAGTGATTCATCTTTATTCATATTTACGTTCAATACACTTAACTAACCCAGAATACCCCTGTCGTGTGAATACATCATGTGTGAAGTGTAATAAACACGTAAGAATATAAAGTCGGTACGCATAATGGCAGTATAATATTGACTATGATCAAAACTATTGAAGTTATTATTAATCCCGCAGCTGGCATCGATACTCCCATTTTGTCAATTCTCAATAGAGTCTTTAAAAGATACCCATTTAATTGGCACATATCGGTAACTAAAAATATTGATGATGTTGCAGTATGCATTAAGCAAGCTCTCATGAAGCATGTCGATGCTATAGTTATTTGTGGAGGAGATGGAACCGTCTCGGCAGCATCAAAAGCAATGTGCAAAAAGAAAACGCCGTTGATAATAGTCCCCCAAGGGTCAGCAAACGTCATATCCAAAGATCTTGGAATACCCTCTGATATTGCTCACCAATTTAGGCGAATTTATAAGGGGAAATATCACATTCTGGAAGTCGACATGATAAAGATAAATAATAATCTAGGGCTTCTAGGGCTTAACGTTGGTTATTTCGCAGATGCTATTGTTCAAACAAAAAGATCAATGAAAAATAAAGTCGGCCAATTGGCATACAGCATCACTGCGGTGTCTAATTTAAACACACTAGACGACAAACACCTCGAGATCACAATTGGGAAAAAGCATATGGCCATAGATGGCATTATCTGTCATATTGCAAATATAGGTAATATTGGAATCCCTGGAGTATCAATTGTCCCTGGAGTATCTGCAACAGACGGACTTTTGGACGTAGTTGTTGTTAAAAAAATGAACCTTATGACAGTTGTAGAATGGGCGCAGACTACGTTTAGCAATAAAAAACCTGTCGGCAGAGATACGCTAAGCCATTGGCGAGGAAAGCGAATTCGGCTCAAAGTCGCACCCAATCTTACCGTACTACGCGACGATGTGATTGCAAAGGAAAGAATCTTTGATATCAAGGTTATTCCTCATGCATTGAGAATCGTTGTCCCAAAAGCATGAATCATTTTAAAAGAGCCACATCTCTTCTCAAGATCAATATCGTAAGAATCATTGACCATACCTATCGTGAGCTTACCGGCAAACCAATTCTAGAACGGGGCGAAATTACCTCACAGCTCTATTTGGGCGGGCAATACAAACTGACAGGCTTAGATCGACTTAAGACGTATGGCATTACTGCAATTGTAAATATGCGCACTCTTCCAATACCACACCAAGTGGTTGTTAATAATTTCAATACGCTTCATCTTCCAACCACCGACCACACGCCACCTACGATTGTACACCTCAATAAAGGGATTGCATTTATTCATGCTGAAATAAATGATGGCGGAAAGGTATATGTCCATTGTCGTTGGGGTGAAGGTCGGGGACCAAGCATGATTATTGCATATCTAATGTCAACAGGACTTTTCTTTGACGATGCTTATAAAATTGTTAAGGCAGTTAGATCATTTATTGCGCTGTCAAATTCACAAATTAAGCAACTGAAAAAATTCGAAAAAACTCTACATATCGTTTAGATTTGCTTATGGCTCTATATGACCCATAATATGATATACTAGGGTATGGATTTTTTCGCGCTAACTAGTAAATTTATAGTAGCTCTTATTATCGGTGCAGTTATTGGACTAGAGAGAGAATCTCAGGGAATAATAAAGGCGAAAGATAAAGAATCACAGCATAAAGTTGGAGTTCGCACGCTGTCACTCCTTGGAGCGCTTGGTGCACTTTCTGGGATATTATTTGTAAAATTCCTACCTATTTTTATTTTGATCTCATGTGCTGTTGTTGCAATACTATTAACATATTATGTGTTACATAGTTTTAGGACACGAGATGTTGGGTTTACAACTGAACTTGGAATTCTTTATAGCTATATCATCGGCGTTGTAATCGGACTTGAGGTATTCCCCATGCAAGTCACCCTAGCTCTAAGCGTCATTGTTATCATGATACTATCTCGAAAATCAGACATTCAGCTCTTACTTCGTGGAATTCAAAGAGAAGAACTTCTAGCGTTTATAAGCTATGGACTCATCGCCCTTGTCGTCTTACCTTTTCTGCCAAATAAGGGCTTTACCCTATCGAGCATCCCAACTATTGACACAATCGTATCGTCCTTTGGTGGCAATATTGATAGCTTTAAAAATATAGAGATACTTAATCCATTTAAATTGTGGTTTATTATTGTTCTTATAACAGGCATCGATATTGTCGGCTATGCACTTGAGAGAATCATTGGAGCCCGACCTGGACGACTTATTGCAAGCATTGTTGGGGGATTTATATCATCAACCGCAACGACATTGGCTCTTGCTCAAGAGAGCAAAACTATTAAGAAAAATGTCGGCTACTTAGTTGCTGCTGCTGTATTTGCAAACACTGCAAGTTTTTTTCAACTCTTTATTCTGATTGGTGTCACAAATGGAGACTTCCTAGTCAAGGCAACGCCCACCCTCATGGCAGTAATAATAACAGGATTGGCATCTGGGCTCTATTTTATGCGCGAAAAAGTTGGTCACGACAAGGTCATCATGAAAAACATTAAAGGTATTAAAGAATCAGAGATATTTGCACTTGGGCCAGCTCTAAAATTCGGATTCTTGTTTTTCCTTGTTACCATAGCAACTCGCATTGCGCTTGTATTATTTGGCCAAACAGGATTCCTCGTTGCCTCCTCAATTGCTGCTCTTACTGGCGTTGATGCGGTTACTATCAATATCGCGACACTGGCTGGCACCACAATGAACTTTCAAACAGCGGTCTTTGCGCTTATTTTAATGAACGCTGTTAACCTTGTTGCAAAATGCTTCTATAGTTTTATGCAGGGGAAAAGAGAATTTGCAGTGAAGTTTAGCATCTCGGTTTCACTAATTATCGCATCAAGCCTACTTGGATTACTTCTTGTATAAGCAAACTATCTACTGATTCAT
>CAYNEP010000070.1:0-4913 GCA_964396255.1 uncultured Gammaproteobacteria bacterium
TCTTTTTTCTCGAAAAAAAACAAATCATGAAGAGTATAAAAGAATTTCTAACCATTGCCTATGGAATAGTTGGGATGATAGTGTTTTTTGTATTTTTGTTTTATGGAGGAAATACTATCATTTCTCTTATTGGCTTATACTACAAATATATTTTTCTTATAGGATTGCCCTTGTTAGCTATATCTTGGATCATCTTAAAGCTAAAAAATAAATGAATGAGGAAAATAGTAATATTTTTAACTGCTATAGTATGTCTGGTTGTTAGCTATCCCATTTTCTCCCTGTTTGCTTATCAATACCTTGTAAATGAAGGGTCAGTTCTTGCCGATAATCAGTGCTTTAAAGTAAATCCTCTTGTTATTGAACGAAAGAATAGCTATTTGAGGGAAATTGCAGCATTAAAAGCAAACGATGAAGACGCTTATTTACAAGAGATGGATAATTATTACAATATATCGAGAAAATTTGTAACCGCACAAACGGAATGGCTTAATAACCAAAAAGCATACATAGACAGATGGGATTTTCAATATTTCATACCTGAATATATGAAGAATGCTGCTATGACCCAATTTGTTTCCCGCGCCGCAGATGTGGAGTCTACAAAACTATTAATAGATGCATTTGAAATAAAAGACCTAAACAAATCCTTATCAGAAGAGCAAGGGAAAAAAGCTGTTGAACAGATTAAGATAAGAAATGCTGCGAATAAGAAATATGATGAGATGTGGGATAACCCACGGAAACTCGATTGGAGAACTCGCTTCATTAAAGTACCGCAGACAAAATGTCCAGATGAAAACCTTGATATTCCTAATGTGGAGGATTTTTTAAATCCAAATACAACACCGCAAAATATAAACTCCCCGTTGTCCTGAAATTTTTATACTGTATCTCTTCTCGTCACCATAGTTTTTCGTACCTTTCTGTGCATATATAATTCTATTTATGTATCGTGATACGGACTTCTGACTTTTCCTGCGGTTAAGAATTAAATTAGCCTTGTTGAAAGAGATATCAAAAGCATCACAATGAGTAATGAGACTTTTCCTGCGGTTATCAAATAATAAAACTTCTTTTTAGCTTCAAAAGCAAGTGATTAACAAGCTGAAAATTATTAATGATTTGGAGCTTAAATGTGTAATTAGTTACAAAGTAGTATAAGGCTAAATGTAGCCCTATAGTATTGACTTTTGAGTACTTTTATGCTATACTTCCTCATTACATTTGGAGCCTGAGTAGGCTCAAAAGCTGCCTACCTCTAGCCTCACTTGTATCTAGTTTTTACTTGCACTTTGAAAGTTAATTGCGGTCTGAGCACACGCTCAATTTACTCATAAATATGTTTTGTGGGTAGTTTGAGCGACTGTGCTCACAAGTTCATCTCAGAGGGAGGAACGACCGTGGCTATTACCACCTACCCGCAGGATCTCAGCGACAAGCTCGTCGACCTGTCCACCTTCGGCATTCACCTGACCAATCGGCAGGGCGTGTGTCACAAGTGCGGACGGGACACCAAGCCGTTTTCGGACGGCTACAGCCTCGACGCCATGTGCGAAACGTGCTCACGCACGGAGCGCAAGGACGGCGCCAGCTACGCAGCCTACAGCCCGCAGACCGTGTGGGTGAAGAAGGTGCTCGATCAGCAGTATGCGCGCGAGCGCTACGACGCGATCGTGAAGATCGACGGCAAGCTCTGCTACTTGCGCCCCTACTCGGGGAGCTCGTACAGGGTCTTGGACCTGGAAACAGGTGACGAAGTTGGCAGGCCTAGCTTGCTGAACTCCGTCTCGTCGCACCTTCTCAAGCAGTGGTACGCCCAGCAGGGTGACGCCACTGTCCACGCGCACGTCGTCCAGTTGAACTGGTACTCCGTCAAGGAGAATGTGGCTTCCGAGCTTCATTACCACGTCAATTGGGCAGGCGGGAGCATCCCCATCTACGATCTCGGTCACTCTGGCCGTGGTTGGGAAAAGGATGTCCCTCGCTTCGTGCGGCTGTACCTCCGCCTCAGGCAACCCGACCTCGTCAACAGGGACGACTTCGAACTCCTCGATGTTCAACTGGTGAAGGACGCAGACGCGCCCTTCCTGGACGGCTACGAGGTGGCGAAGTTCCCAGACAAGGTCATCAACCTGAAATGGAGCCAGGCAGGGCCAATCATCCTCAAGATGCTTTCGGGCATCAAGACGGATTTTGAGGTCGAGCCTGAAGCGTACTTTGGCCTGTTCAGGCGGAGGGACGACGACGGTCGTACGACGATGCAGCGAGCCATCGACTCGGTGCGAGAGCACTACGAGGCGCTGAAGCGGCGGTACGCCATGCCCACGGATGCGTGGATCACACTGATCGTGTCGAACGATCGGTACCACGAGCCCAAGCAAGGCATCGCCCACGAGCTCGATCACATCATCGTACACACCAACGAGTAAGGAGGAGAACGGCAAACACCGCAACAACTGAATAGTGCAAGAAGGCACTGTGGTTCCTGATGAGGAGTGAGAGAAAAATGACCGACATTGCGTCGGCTCTGCGAACATCCGTTCGCTTTCTCTTCTACTTTTCATTACACCATGGTGCCTTTTTGCTTTTTATAAGCTACATCTGCACAATACTGCTGCTTTACACCCCGCTTGGATGCCATCAGGGGAGGTAAGCGTTTTTTAACCTGCCCCAACCCTTAGGAGCTACTGGCGTGCAATGGTTAAACAACTCGAAGCAGCGAGGGTGATATAATGCTTTCTAAGAGGTTTAAGGATGGAGATATTTTTCTCGGATATCGTATAGCCCTCGGAGCAAAAAAGAGGAGCATGGCTCCTGATTTTTTGCTCTCACATTTGCGTTGACTCGCGACGAATCTCTAGATCCTCGCAGAGGGCACGCGGGGGAGCCAAAACTCATTATTATAACCTGCCTAACAAGGCAGGTATTTGTTAAACATGGAGGAAGATTTAAAAAAAGACCCAAGTTACTTGTTAAAAGTGTGTGAGGGTTTAGAAGAACTACGGAAAGGGAATAAAGCCGATATTAGAGAATCGCAAATTGAGGCCTTTAATGGGTTGAACAAGGTCACTTCAGATCTCAACAAATACTTACTTACTGTTTCAACAGCATTAATCCCTATTATATTTTCTTTGGTTACCATCAATGAGATTCGACAAAAACTTAATCAGAGGGATGGAGCGCTTATTGCAGTTGCAATAATTTTTTTGTTTGCTTCACTAGTTCTAGGTTTCATACACATGATTTCAGAGTCAAGATTTTTTAAAAAGTGGATAAAGTTTGAGGATAAAAAACTAAAGTTATGGGCATCCACATCGTTTTGGCCAAGTGCTCCTATTCCAACCAAGATAAAAGAGTACATAGATGAATATGACCTCATAAGGAAAAAAGTAGATGAAATATCAACGGATATGGAAAAAGAATCAACAAACATTTTTCTTATTGGACAAGGTGCGGCATGGCTTGTAGGTGTACTTTTGGTTATTATTGTTACACTTGGGAAATTGCCTTAATTGTTCGAAGCTTTTTAATCTCTTTCCACCTTTCTTTCAAAATTGTCATGTTATTTCCACGCTCAATCGCCTTAATTATGGCTGAAAAGTTGGGTATAGGGTGCTTAGGCGTGGGGAGCAACATAAATTTAGCCTCATTTTTTAATACCATTGAATGGACCGTTCGAACCCTCCCGTGTGATCAATGTCATATCAGCCGTTATAGTAACGGACTATAATTAACTCATGAATATTAACGCTGAATGGCATAACAAAAACAAGATGCCTAAAAACCCTACTCTAGATGAAAGAGTTAAATGGCATTTGGCGCATGCAAAAAACTGTTCGTGTCGACCACTTGGTGGAAAGATTCTGGAAGAAATTAAAAAAAGGGGCTTATTATGACTAAGCAATTTATAAAAGATGCTTTCCTCTGGGGATTTATCCTTTGGCTGATTGGATATGTGCTTGGAATTGTGCTTTTTGCTATTATCCCGCCAAATCTTATCGGTTGGACTATTATGCCAATTGGAATAGCAATTATACTCTGGGTGTTGTTGAGAAAAATAAACGGAAATACATTTAAGTACTATTTGTTACTGGCAACTTCTTGGACAGTAATCGCAATAGTCTTTGATTACTTTTTTCTCGTCAAAGTATTTAAGCCAATTGACGGATACTACAAATTGGACGTGTATTTATATTATGTTTTTACCTTTGCTTTCCCTTTACTTGTTGGATGGAAAAAAGTCGTTAAGCAGTAGAGTAATAAGTTGTGATATTTCCTATTAGGTGGAGCAAAAAAGAGGAGCATGGCTCCTGATTTTTGCTCTCACATTTGTGTTGACTCGCGACGAATCTCTTTATCTCCTTACAGCAATTTGCTATTATTCCTGTATGGCGACATTACATCCCTGGATTAACTTCAATGGCAATGCAGAAGAAGCATTTACTTTTTACAAATCTGTTTTTGGTGGAGAATTTGCAAAAATAATACGCTTCAAAGATGTTGCGAGCGCTGAATTTCCTATACCAGAAAAAGAAGAAAATAAGATAATGCATATTGCTTTGCCTATAGGTAAAGATGCTATGTTGATAGCAAATGATGTTCCAGAAGTCATGGGACGAGTAAATGAGCATGAAAATCGAAGCAAGATCTTGATACAAACAGAAAGTAAAGAAGAAGCGGACAGGCTGTTTGATGGTCTTTCAGCTGGCGGAGAAGTAGAAGGAACTATGGGAGACAGTCCATGGGGTACCTATGCAGGTATGTTTCGAGACAAATATGGTATAGAATGGATCATAGAATTCTCTCCTAATAAATAATAATGAGTAAATTGATTACATGCATTTGGTTTTCTAACAATAATGGCGATGAGGCAGCCCAATACTACATAGATACTTTTAATTCCGCTCCAG
>CAYNEP010000071.1:0-4805 GCA_964396255.1 uncultured Gammaproteobacteria bacterium
TTGCGATAGTGAGGTCTGCACTTGGTGCTAGCAGTCCACTCCAGGGGAGAGATGATGCAGCAATTGTTCCTATTATAGTTCCATCAACTTCAAGATCACCACCAATATAGACATCATTATCAGAAGAAATCGAACCGTCTTCAGGTGCATCACCTGAGTTTGCAAATGCATTATATGCTGTTGCTGTTTTACCTCCGACTTGTACTGTGAATGTGTCGTTGAGTATTAAGTCTCCATCAATTGTTAGGTCATCGCCTGATGGGTTTATCGTTAAATCACCACCTGAACTTGTTGTAAAACCTGTGTATGCGGATCCATCTGCATATGTAAGTCTGAGCTGTTCGCCTGCAGTTGAGAGTGAGTCAAGTTTGGCATCAGGCCCAGCTGTTCCAAGTCCCCAAAGCTGACCGTTTGTAACGACGCCAGCTTGTGTGCCACCCGTTAAGAATTTGATCGTACCTGATTCAGTGGCTGTCAGCGTGACATCACCAGATCCCGCTGATTGCAATGTTATGGCTTGGGCAGATCCAAGTAAAAATGTTTGAGACGCGTAGTTTGAAACAACGGAAGGACTTGATGCGGCAATTCTCACGTCACCTTGATTATCAATATAAGGGACATTGCTTGACGATTGTCCTGGTGGCAATCCTTGGAGAGTTTCTGAGTTTATGGCATAGCCGACATTTGCTATTTGTTGTCTTGGAGTCATCTCAGAATCAGATCCGGCAGTTAATCCCAGAAATACTTCAGTGTTTTCACTAAAAACTGAGCTTGCTATTTCAGATCCGCAGTCTTCTCCTATAACGCTTGAAAATATTCCATCCTGATCTGGAGTAATTGCACAAGTTCCAGATGTGTAAAGTTGTGATCCGCCAGATGCGGCTGTGTGAAGCTTAAATACAATGTTGGTCGAAGTTGTTATTGGATTTCCAAGTGAGTCAGTAAGACGTCCTTGGAAAGATAGCGTTCTTGATCCCCGAGTTAAACTTGTTGGATAGGCAAGGGGAGTGTTAGCTTTGTAAATAAACTCGTTATACAATCCAGCACCAACCATTGCTAGTATAAGCATGATGAGCCCAAATCCTAGGTAATGACGTGGCTGCAGAGAGAAGGATGTAGCATCATCGTTGTTTGATATTTTTTGAAGTGGTCCTCGTAGGAGCGATTTTAATTTTACAAATATTCCGTTCGTATCTTTCTCAACGCCCTGTATTTTTTTCTGAAGTTGAGCAATATTAGGCACAGTATTTGCTATTTGTGCCGTGTTATGACTTAGTTCTGGGCTTTTGTAGGAATCTGTTTCATTTGCTTGATTCTTGAAGTCAAGCGTGCGATTGGCAAGTAGTTGTTTAATCTGCTTGAGATTTACATTAGGGAGTTTGCCCTCATTAGAAGCCCAATTAATATATTTTGAAACTATGCTAAGTTTTGTTATGATTTCTTCTGCACAATAACCCCTCTTCTTTAGGGTCTCTATGTAAAGATTAATTTTATCCGAGTTAATATTATTCATTATGGTCGTACTAAATTAGGCCAAATCCAACAAAGGAATTCTTATCTGTAATGTTTAAAATATTCGTTCCAATTAGGGGGTGAGCAAACACTTCAGCTTTTCTTAGTTGACTTGCTTGTTTCAAATTGGTGGTGTAAAAATGAAATTTGGAAATAGGATACGTATTCATGTAATTGATGAGTTAATAATTAATAGAAATTCATCTAAATCCAATTGCTCAGCAGCGCTGAAGATTTTGTTGTCTATAGAAGGAAGCTTTTCTGATTTAGAAACTTTAGCAAGATTCTTATAATTTCGAGCATAGTTATTCTTTACAATACCGTGTATAAGGCAATAA
Source organism: uncultured Gammaproteobacteria bacterium (assembly GCA_964396255.1). Classification (GTDB taxonomy): domain Bacteria; phylum Patescibacteriota; class Microgenomatia; order UBA1406; family HO2-37-13b; genus 2-01-FULL-39-19. The sequence continues at coordinate 1,851 of CAYNEP010000071.1, forward strand.
TCAAAAAAATTTCGCATGCTTGATAATTTTCTATTCATGCTTAATCTCGGCAGATCTAAGTCGGTTAGGTACGAGATATATTCTCCAAATTGATCATCGGTAATGAAGGGGTTTTCCAGAGCGTCAAAGCCCTGATAAGTCTTAGATACAAGCCAGTTAATAAATTGTCTGACATCAGAGAGATAGTTCCTTTTGGTAACAGATGAATAACTCAATTTGTGATCCAAAAATTCCTTATATTCAGGCACGAGATTAGAAAGATTATATGGGCAATTATTATCTTGATGCATATTACAATAATAATAGAAAATGAAATAGAAAGTCAATAGGCATAAAAGAGATATTATGACATAGTTAATAAAAGGATAAATCATTGTTAAAATAGATAGAATTATGACTTTAATCAACTTTAATTATAATAACGTAAGAAATAATAGCTTACGTAAATATAACAAAGTAGGACACTTGTTCTATAGTATCACTTCCTCTAGATTTAACTCAATAAACATTTAATTCATTTAATCATTAATACTTGTCTGACTTCTTTAGAACTATATTATTTGATCAATATTTCATGTAGTCAGTAGTTTGAAAAATCAGTTTATGAGCTTGAAATTATTGTTTCTTGCGAAATACTATTTTGAGGGTTAGATAGAAATTGGCAGACGAATATTAAGAATGATAATGAAAAATTGTTCACGTTTGGGTTATTGTGTAGATAATTTGGTTGTGTAACAGTCAAATTTTTGAGAACTTTAATGCACCCCTGTTTACTTGAAGTTGTTTACTATGAGATTTATGCAAATCTTGTACATTTTTAATCTTTAACTACTCATAATTTTTTGGTATTCTCAATATATGAAAACTGCATTTCTCACGTTTGCGCTGTCATTTAGCCTCATACTTCTTTTTTTTGGATCATACTGGATTTATGAGGAAAGGGTATTTCAAAGTACTTCTCGTGCTACTTCAAACACGATATCAATTGAGAATTCATATTGTTTTGCATCTCCGCTTTGTGCAGGTCCAGATGGTAGGCAAGTACAGCGTGTTTCAATCTTTTGTTTGAATGAAAATGGTATTGGCCTTAAAGGCTTAACAGGTCAGCTTTCAACAGCTCCAGATTTGGTTATGAAAGAAATCCAGCCTCTAACAGATGCTGAGGGCAAACTGACATTTGATGTGACATCAAATGTACCAACCGAGCAAGCACTTAATGCATTCTGTTCTGGCGTGAGGATAAATTGTCAACCTCAGATCTGTTTCAAGTAGGACATTGGCTTAAGCATAATAGGGTGAGGTTCCCATTTTGAGAGTTTGTTTTCCAAGTGTAAAAGGATTTTTTTATGATAGATTGCAAGTGGGTGAGTTCTGCGATGAATATATATCCAATAGAGGAAGGCGATGAGAGCTTCTATTATAAATGCAATAAGAAGTGCGTGTTTGTGCATAAACGCCAAAATACCTCTTAGTATTACCAACCACCACGGAAGGACTCGTATTGAAAGGGTAGTGCTCTTGGGAGAGTTTTTACCATTAAACTGTGTAGATGAGTATATCTTCTGTGATTGGGGTCCTGCTGATGATGTGGTGACGTTAAAACGACCATTATTGTTTGTTCGAGCTTGAATAGTTCTGATTTTTTGGTTTGAGTCGTTATTTATTGGCATAAAAGCAATAGGAGTGCTACCGCCATAAGAATTAACATTAATACGGACGGTTCTATTTGGTATAGATTGACCACTTAATTTGATACTTTCATTTGGCGCGAACTCATTCTTGTTGGTCGTGAATGTTGGAGCCAAAATAACAGGCCCAATTCCATAAAGGTCCTTTGAGAAATATATTGGGAAGCAGGTCGGTTGTGATGATCGGCCTTCGGTATCCTTTGCTTGCAGACATAATTCTTTCGTTGTTGCGTATATTGTCGTTGCTGGGAATGTAAACAATCCATCTTGATCAGCCACAGTCATATCAACAACATTCTGTCCTGTTGCGTTAACTGTCGCGCCTGGGCTTGTGTAGCCAAAGATTCTTACTGACTGGTATTCGACGCCATCAGTTGCAATGAGTGCAGAAACAGTTGTGACACTTGTCTGTGGCCCAGTCTCTATTGAATGATTTGATTTGGAGGTATGATATGGGTTGCCATAGAAATATATCACTCCAGATAGAACGATAATACAGGACAAGAGAAGAGGGAAGTGTTTATTCATTTTTAGACCTAAGCTGCTCTTTAAGTCTTTGTATTTCCTCAGATTCCCGATCAACTTGTTCTCCAAGCTGATGTTGTTTCTTGATTATATTTTGGTAAAAGTGACGTCCCATGAGTATGAGGAGCACTAGGGCAATTAGAATGAGCACCAGGACCTTCCATGGGAAGACATAGACATACATGGATTTTGTTATTGCCTTACCACTTTCGCCGTATGATGCTGCAAGGTTGATCTTGTATCGTCCAAACATCCACTTCTTTCCAACCTTGTTCGAAAGCTCTCTTGATGCGTCGGGGAATATGTTTGTTTCTTCAAGCTTTGATTGATCAACTAAGCCATCAAACATGTTGTTCATGGTGATGACACCTCTTGGCCTAATGTGATAATCTCCTCGGTTTAATATTTCAGTCTCAACTGTTACAGGACCGTATTCTTGAAATGAGGGTGCGAAGAATTTTGAGGCAAGGGCGTTTTCGGTTATGTCACCTTTTACCTTGATAAAAATAAGCGATGCGATTCTGGGAGAGACACCAAGTGCTGCCTCTCTATCTTGCCCAATTGGTTGTCCAAAACTGAGCGTTGGCTCAAAGTAAACAGCAACATAGCGACCACCCGGACGTGCATTGTCTGGCACAGTAATTCTGCCTTGTAGCGTAAGAACATCATTTTTTGGAATCGTAATCCGATCATATGATATATCCATCCAATTTGATGCTGCAAAACGTGGTGAAGCTTGGGC
>CAYNEP010000072.1:0-4658 GCA_964396255.1 uncultured Gammaproteobacteria bacterium
TATTGTGGGGTTAGACTTGAGCGCGAAGTTATAACAATTTAAGTTGTGTAGGGTATATACTTGGTATGCAAATATGGAAGATGCATTTATAGTCCACGGAGGTGCGCCACTAGTTGGAGAGGTTTCTATGTCAGGAGCTAAAAATGTTGCTTTAAAGGTGCTTGTTGCTGCTCTTTTGTACAAGACTCCTGTTACGTTTACAAATATTCCAAATATTGAAGATGTCAAAGAACTTTTGCATCTTCTCTCTCTCCTTGGGGCAACCATTAAGCAGTCAGACAACACAGTAACGATTGACCCATCAACGCTTTCTTTAGATGAAGTTGATCTTTTGCATGGTTCAAAAATTCGAGTTTCATTCATGTTATTTGCTCCCTTGTTGTATAGGTTTGGTAAGGCAAAAATTCCAAACCCAGGTGGGTGTCGATTGGGCGCTAGACCTATAGATAGACACATTTCGATGCTTAGGAGCTTTGGGGTCACTATTAATTATAATTCTGAGAATGGGTATTACACAGCATCAACAGATGGCTCTATCAAAGGATGCACATTTACATTTAAGATCAAAACCCATACGGGTACTGAACTCGCAATACTTATGGCAACACTTGCTCAAGGCGAGAGTGTTATAGAGAATGCTGCGCAAGAGCCAGAAATAGATGATCTTATCCAGTTTCTAAATCAATCAGGAGCAATGATAAAGCGAAGCGGTGAGTCAATTCACATAACAGGAGTTGCTTCACTCTCAGCGCCAGATCGCTATGAAATTATGAATGATGAGCTTGAAGGAGTTACATTTGCTGTATTTGCACTTGCTACAAAGGGTGATATTTTAGTAAAAAATTTGTCTAGAAAGCACATAAAAGACTTCTTGGACGTTGTCCAGAAGGCAGGTGGAGGGATTGAATATTTAAATGATGGCATTCGATTTTTCTATAAAGGGCAATTGACTGGAACAAGCGTGACAACAGTTCCCTATCCAGGATTTAGGACTGATTGGCAATCACAATGGGCAATAATCATGACACAAGCCCAAGGGGAATCGACAATTCATGAAACAATTTTTGAAAATAAATTTGGCTATGTTGATGAACTCAGGAAAGTAGGAGCTAAGATTGATTTTTATCAGCCTGAGGTTGAGAATCCTGATGCTCTGTATCAATTTACTCTAACGTCTGAACTTAAAGAATCACTTCAACAAGCAATTCGTGTGCAAGGTCCAACAAAGTTACATAATGGTGTTCTGATTGTTCGCGACATACGTGCAGGAGCGACAGTGCTCATTGCTGCTTGTATGGCAGAGGGCGAATCTGTTGTACAGGGTGCTGCTATTATAGATCGTGGGTATGAAAATATTGAAGACAAACTATCAAAATTAGGAGCACATATTACAAGAGCTTAACTTGCACAAATAAATTTTTAAGCGCATACTGACACTATGAACATGTTCAAAAAATACGCATCGTCATTTGTTTTTGCGTATGAAGGACTTCGTTGGGCTTTTCGACACCATGCAAATTATAGAATACACGCTGTTTTGTCAGTTGCAGCGGTTGCAGCGTCAATATTACTACAGATTAGGTATTATGAGTGGTTGTTTATTATAATAACGATAACACTTGGTTTTGTGATAGAGAGTATTAATACAGCCGTTGAGGTTACATGCGATGCGATTGATCAGAATTGGAGAGAAGATATTAAAATCGCAAAGGATGTATCTGCAGCTGCGATGCTTATATACTCGATTGGCGCAGCAACAATAGCTTTGTTTATCTTTATTCCAAAGCTAGCAAGTATTTAATTTTTTTCAAATGCAGGAATAATGTAACTATATGTATTTATATTTTTTTGTCCTCATAACTTCAATTATCGTTAACTTTGTAACTATAGTTCCTTTTATTAATCTACTCTATAACCTAAAATTTAGGCGTGCCGATCAGGAAACTCGAGATGCTTTTGATAACAAAACGCCGATTTTTGATAAGTTCCATCGTCATAAGGCGGGAACACCAGTCGGTGGAGGGTTGCTCATCATAATAAATACGGTTATTTTATTTGCACTGAGTATGTTTTTCTTTAAGCTGTCTGGTGTGAAGTTTTTTTCTAATTATCCGTCTATTGCATCTGAGATAAAAATACTACTCTTTACATTTGTGTCGTTCTCTTTTTTAGGCTTGTATGATGATCTGAAAAAGATGTTTTTTTGGAAGGATGACAAATTTTTTGGACTGCGGTTGAAGCACAAATTTATTCTAGAAACTATATTAGGCTTAACAATTGGGTATTGGTTGTATAAAGAACTTAACATTGAACTTATCAATATTCCATTTATTGATGTGTTTCACCTATCTTGGCTCTACATTCCATTCTCAGCTTTTGTCATCGTATCATTTGCAAATGCAGTCAATATAACAGACGGGCTTGATGGTTTAGCTGCAGGAGTGCTCGTGATTACATTGTTTGCACTTTGGACGATATCTGTGTCAATACTGGATACCCCATTATCAATATTTATTGCTTGCTGGCTCGGAGGTCTTATAACGTTTCTCTACTTTAATATATGGCCGGCAAGAATCATTATGGGTGATACTGGCGCTTTGTCATTTGGCGCGACATTTGCAGTCATAGGTCTTCTTCTTGGAAAGGTTTTTGCGCTTCCCATTATGGGAGGGGTATTTTTCTTTGAAATTACGTCCTCACTAGTGCAACTTGTCTCAAAGAAATACAGAGGCAAGAAGGTTTTTCCGGCTGCCCCAATCCATCTGTATTTACAACTATTTGGATGGCCAGAACCTAAAATTGTTATGAGAGCATGGATATTTTCGATTCTTTTTGCACTTTTTGGTTTGATGATTGCTTTTGTTAATACCCCTCACTAATAGTCTGTGCTGATATACTATGCATATGGAGGATGGTTATTTTGAGTTTTCACACTATGTTCTTGAGGGAAATATCGCCACATTTTCATACAGGCTAAAAAGCCCTAATGGTGCACTCTATGAGTTTAATGAGATTTTGACTTTTCCCACACTTCCAAATATAACGCCTAATCCAATCTTATTAGACAAGGCATTGTCAGCAGTTCACCTTGCACTTGGCATATCGTATTACAAACTCTATTGCCCAGCACAACTTAAGGTTACCTCGACTAAGCTTTCAAAAGGAGAGGCCGATTTTTGGAAAATTATCTATACAGAGAGCGAGATAATGCAGCTCTACCATGGATTCAACTTGGACTTTGATGATAAAGGCAATTTTCCGTTTGAAGATGGACTAACAAATGAAGCACTGTCGAGTGATTTTAAAGATAGGGCACTTATTTTATTTGGAGGAGGAAAGGACTCTCTTGTGACATACGACATAATTAAAAAGTCAGGTGAGGAGACGATGTTCTTTGACTTTGGAAGATTTAACTTACATGATGCCATGGCTGACAAATTGAATACTTCACGGATAGTTGTTGAACGAACTATAGATCCTCTACTTATAGAGCTTAATACAAATCCTGGTGTATATAGTGGTCGAAAAGCGCATGTCCCTATCCCAACAATGATTGCGTTTGTTGCTGTCTTAACAGCAGTGCTCTTTGATTATAAATATGTTGTGTTCTCCAACGAAGAGAGTGCAGAGTATGGCAATACAATATATAAAGGTCGTGAAGTAAATCATCAGTGGTCAAAATCAAAACGAGCCGAGAAACTTATTGCTGAGTATATTAAATCCTCGATCACACCTGATATTTCTTGTTTTTCGCTCTTGCGTCCATTTCATGAGATCGAGATCGTGAGGAGATTTGCTCAAACCCCAGAGTATTTTCCAATGTTTTCCAGCTGCAACAGAAACTTTACATTAGAGCAGGGTAAGCTCACTAAGTTATGGTGTTGTCAGTGCGAGAAATGTGCATTTGTCTTTGCACTTCTTGCGGCTTTTTTACCAAAGAGTCAGATGATCTCAATTTTTGGAGAAAATCTATATGATAATGAATCACTAATCCAAACATATAAAGATTTGCTTGGCATAGGAACCATGAAACCTTTCGAGTGTGTTGGAACGCCTGAGGAGACAATTGTAGCATTTGATATAGCAAGAGTATCTGGTGAGTATGACAAGTCACCCGTAATGAAAATGTACCAAACATCTGTTTTACCAAATATTGACTCAATTGATGCTATGAGCAAGAAGGTGTTTTCATATGGAGATGACTCTCTTATTCCTGAACGTTTTAAGTCACTACTTACATGACAATTAGTGAGCTTCTAAAATACAAACGCGTTCTCATTCTAGGATTTGGTGTGGAGGGTAGATCCGCTCAAAGTTTCTTTGAAAAATATCTACCAAATACCATCGTGACTACTGCTGATAGCAAAGATGGACCCGACTATTTAGATAAGCAAAGAGATGTTGATCTTGTGATTAAGTCACCAGGAGTTAAGCGTGAACTTGTTTACAAGCCATACACAACGCCAACAAATATATTCTTTGCAAATACTCGCTTGAAAACAATTGGAGTAACAGGCACAAAAGGGAAGAGTACACTCGTAACACTCTTAAGCGATGTTTTGATGAAGGCAGGGCATAAGACGTACTTACTTGGCAATATTGGGAATCCCATGCTGACCCTTTTAACTGAAGAATTGGATACTGAGGGTGTTGGCGTT
>CAYNEP010000073.1:0-4572 GCA_964396255.1 uncultured Gammaproteobacteria bacterium
ATAAGCAATAACCCAAGTAGACATGATTTAATGCTATCTTGAGCCTTTTTGATTTTTTCACTATTTCCCTGCGACGTTTGGATTCTTATGGCATTGAAAATAATACACATAAATGCAACTAATCCAGCAAATCCAATTCCATAAACAAAAACTACATTGGATAAAAATCCACCCATACTTATAGGCACACATCCTAGAGCTGACCAGAAGAATTTACCACCACCACCTCTGGTCATGCATGTTGTACATGCTTTAATGTTCTGTATTGATCTGACAGAGCCTGAGTTCATATACTTAGTACAGAAAGTAGCATATGACGTAACGGGATTCGCACTTGGTACTATATTACACACACATGCAGGATCAGAAGGGTTTGATGTGCTCTGAACTCCCTCTATACATGCATCGCTCCTGCCATGTAGATTCTGCGCATCCTCAACTTCTCGAGCAAACTGCCCTAACTCACCAACAAGTGGTAGTTGTGAAGGGATCAGGCTAAACAGACCTGTTATTGGGCCGATCCATGCTTGCGAATTGCCTCGACAGCATCTATCAATACCGTTTGGCGCTCCACCCATTCCACACTCAAACATAACAACTTCCCAAAATGGAATTTCTACTGCCTTAGCAGGGCTTGGTTTAAAAAAGAGAAGTAAGAAAGCTACAATTGTAATAAATCTCCATACCATACTAAGATGGTAGCATATTAATGAGCCTTTTTCTGCTGACCCTGACCAAATTCCTCCTCATATGCTTGTCTCAGTTGCATAATGATAAAAAGAAGCGTCATGAGCGATACCATAGATGGGATTACCTCATGTGTAAGATACGTTCCTTTGTCGATCCTAAGCGACTCCTCAAGCCAATGTGCCGAATACTTCCCCTCAAGTGGGATCCACCTCTTATGTGCCCAGTCATGAATCATGTTGCGTAGCTCTTCAGATGACTTAGTCACCGCATTCTTATCATGATAGAGAGTTGAATAGGCGAGTTCTTTTCTTGTTATAAATGGATTGCCTACAAGCAAGCTTGGGAAGTGAATATTTTTCCATTTGTTCAGGATTGGTATTTTATTCAACCCGGGAATTCTGCCTGGACCTGGCAACATTGGATGAATATCTCTTGCGTTATGGTGTTCTTGCAAGAATTTTAATCTTATATACCCAACTATATAATTAAGCCTGGCCATCCCCTCGGCACCCTCATTTGCAGCAAGCGCTGTAATCTTTTGCATAAACTCGTCCATTGGTTTGGGATTGCCAGCAGCCTCATCTTTCATCATTTGGTCAATAGTTACAAATCCGGTTGCAATATCGTGATACGTTTTTGGATCAGACCAAGTGCGAGCCAGAACATCCTCACCATCAACTGCGATTTCCTGAAAATAGGGCTCTAAAACCATCTCATTCGTACTTGGAATGATCTTTCTTTGTTCAATTTCAAACCAAACAATAGCAAGTGAATGAAAGAATTTCTTATCACCAATATGATGCTCATGCCCAGCATGATCTGCAAAATCCTCGTTGAGTCCACGGAAATACCCTTGTAGCCCATCTCCTCCAAGCATAATCTGGGCTAGTCGCTGCGCTTCTGCGCTGGTACCTATGTCCTCCGCCTCCATTTGTGAAGTTTTTCGCATCTTGACATTACCAGCTGCCGTACTCATCATAAAATGAACTCTATCCTGAATTTGTTTGATCTTTTTTTCATCAAGCTTTCCATATGTATGATTTCCGCTTCCATCAAGAACTGGATTGCCTGTTGCAGGATCAATTACCCAGTTCATTTGTGATCTTTCATAATAATTATATAACTGATGCCATGTTTCCATCACTCGACTCACGTGTTTTGCGTTATCTTTTCCCCACAATCGATCAACCACCATCCTATACTCCTCTCGCTCTTTGATCTGGGCATCGGTAAAGCCCTTTCCCGTAGTGTCTCCAAAGTAAAATTCATATGCAGAGAGAGAAACTCCATTAACTTTTTTTCGCGTCATGATTTCTTTATCTAGTGAGCTCATTGTGAGCATAAAATCATAAGGAGACCTGTCAAGTAATGCTAGAAAATTCATACCTTTATACGTTCGTTATTTCTCTGCGATAAACTCTTCAATCGTCAGCGACTCCTTCCCGTGTTTAAATGAAAATAAGCGCAACTGCTCACTTCTTGGAATATCTGTTCTAGTGTATTTCTCCCATACCCCATCTATAAACTTAGCTGCCAATCGTGTTTTATAATCAGCCCCAAGTTTTTGTGACAATATGTAGTGTCTCACTTCAGAACCAACACGAGCACTATCAAAAAGCCACCTTGAGCTTGCGCCAACCTCTCTGGTTAAATTTAAATATGTTTTTCTCCAATCTTCATCGACAGTTTCGCCATCATGATTTTTCTTATACCATTCTTTTATTGACAAGTGTCTCCAGCCCCCTTTTTGAATAAAGCTGTAGCTGAAAAAATCTCGAAGAAGATCTTTGAGCTTGAGTCCACCTTTAAGCTCAACATCCCCGATGATATTTTGGACATATTCAGCTGCAATTTGCTCTTCTGATCGTTCTGAACGCCTATGATATTGTGTCCAATGCGACTTTGGACTATGTTTTTTGCCATGTTGATGATGTAGCTGCTCTTCATTAAGAGGAATGTCTAAGCCAAGTAACGCAGGTGTCTCATTAAACGGTTCTGGACCCCCTGAGAATTGCATACCTCTCATGGCTCTAGATATACGACCAAAATACTGCAATACCTTAGGCTGCCCTCTAAAGTCAGTTTGTGGGTCTGGCGTTATCATCAACTCAATTGCCCTCATGTCAGCAACTAAACTAATGGCTTGTGCAATGGCTAAGGCACGATCTATCCTCCATGTATCGACTTTGCCTGACAAGAGCGTGTGAAGCTCCTTATTCTTTACCTTCCCATCTGCGCCTTTAGAACCTATATCTGCCATAAGCGCACTATTTCTTCCCATCTCATTTATTCTTTGGATGAATTGCTCTCTCACCCTCCTCAAGTCAGGCGACGGTGATCCTAGGCGATCGCCAGTACTATCTGATGATCTAAAAAATGATCCAAAAATATCTGCTGGCAATTGGTTTTTACCCGATCGTAATTTATGATCAAGATCACGCAAGAAATGCTCTCGCGCAAGCTCAATAAGTGACGGATCATATGAACTTAGCAAAAATGCAAATCGTGATGCAGGAACACCGCTTAAGAATTTGGCAATGTTCTCAGGATCTGCCTGGAAAATGAACCTTCTTACCTCATGCATAGCGCGTCTTGCATCAACTTCATAATCAACCTCGAGGACACCTCTAAAAATAGCGTCTCTAAATCTAAGCGAGGAGTTAGGGTCTCCTCCTAACTTGCTTAAAACTCTAGGATCTTCAGTAAGCGAGAAGAGTTTATTGCGAATAAGTCTCACTACACCACCTTCATGCATATCAGTAAAGTTTTTATCCCATTCAAGATCAGGATTTCCGCTGACTCTTTGCAAGAGCTTATTAGTGACTGTGTAAACAGCCTTCACCATGTCAGTTTTAAACTCGTCTGTTGGCTCCCATACTCCATTTTTGAGTACAAAATATTTGTCTAAATTATTTAAAATGTTGTCACTTTCAAAAAATTCCATATCCTCTGGAGTTATGTTGTACTCGTCAAGTTGGTGTCGTGGATCACCTATGTGATTCATTTCGACCTGCGAGAGCTCAACCATTCTTTTGGCCTCAGCAGGACTAAGAGTTACATCTGCTATATTACCAGTTACTCTTAGCACTTCATCTGGACTAAGTTCCAGATCTGCTGCAACACCGGCAATATCACCAGTGTGTATTTTTTGCCATGTACTATGAATAAATGCTAGTCGGTCATCTGCATTAGTCGGATGTTTTACCTTAGCAATTTCATTTAGCTTTTCAAGTAAGCCTCCGTACTCTTTCTTTTCAGCAGCACTAAATCCCTCAGGCATACCACGCCCGCCACGATCAACCTCCCTGATCGTTGCACCCGTCATTGTTTTATGATCAAACATCGTCTCCATGTCAGCTTGTGCCATGCCATAGTCTGCGTGTTGTTCAACTATTGCATCAGAAACTTTCTTAAGAAGTGTCTCATGAACCTTTCCTTTCATAGAATTAAATTTCGCCTCGAGCTGATCAATTGGAATTTCACCAGAAACTGCAGCCTGGACTAGAGGATAGAGAAACACAGCGCTACTTTCACTTAAATTGTCACCAATTTTATCGTTTAACTTCAATAGAAGCTGTTTGGATCGGTCGGGAATAACTATGGCCGAATCAATGTTTGGATCAGTTTGCCCAACTGCAACTAAATGGAGCAATTGGACAATTGCACGCCGCACCTCACGAGCGCTATCTTTGGCGTGGGCAACATCGGCAAGACCTCCACCTTTGGGGATTGTTGCTTTTCCTTCTGCCTCTTTTTGATGCTCGTCAACCTCTTCAATACGATCGACGACTTCTTTTGCTTTGCGTTTTTTGTCAGTTACATTAGTCTCAGCAACAACCGCCGCATCAACATTTTTGCGTTTTTCAACATTATCGGCCTTAA
>CAYNEP010000074.1:0-4568 GCA_964396255.1 uncultured Gammaproteobacteria bacterium
AAGTGAAAATTGGATAGTTGAGGGATGGTTAGCAGGATTTGTAGCACGAGATATTGACTCTGTTTTAAGGATTCTTCTCGTGTGCAACGATGAGCAGGTTCGTGTTCAACGTGTCATGCAGAGAGACCACCTAAGCGCAGAAGATGCCATGATATCACTTAAAGAAAGAGAGAACGCAAATCTAACCAAATGGAGAAGAATTTATGGTGAGTATGACTTTTTTGATCCTATGTATTATACTGTCGTAGTTGACACAGCAACCAAAACTCCAGAAGAGGTTTTAGATATTGTGCTTAGCTATCTTAAACATAACAACAAATCATGAAACTTTCAAACCAATATATTAAGTCTATAAAGTCAGAAGACTCTGCAGTTTTTGACTCACGAAGTCATGAACTACTCGTAAAGGCAGGATTTATTGACCAGGTTGCATCTGGAATCTACACACTTCTACCACCTGGGTTGAAGGTTTTAACAAGAATTGAACAAATCGTACGTGAAGAGATGGACGCACTTGGAGCGCTCGAAACCTTGATGCCAAATTTGCATCCAAAGACACTATGGGATCAGACACGAAGATGGGACAAGGTAGATGTTCTTTTTAAGCTCAAAAGTGCGCATGATAGAGAATATGGACTTGGCCCAACACATGAGGAGGTCGTCACACCACTGGCTAAAAAGTATATTCAAAGTTACAAGGATCTACCACTTGCCCTATATCAAATTTCAACGAAATTTAGAGACGAAGCTCGACCAAAATCCGGAATCATGCGAGGACGTGAGTTTAGAATGAAAGACATGTATTCATTTCATAGCTCAAGAGACGACTTGAGATCGTTTTATGAGAAAGTCACAACAGCCTACATGAATGCATTTGCTCGCATGGGATTTGATAATGTACGCATTACTGAAGCATCAGGAGGAGACTTTACTGAAAAGTATTCTCATGAGTTTAATGTCATAACACCAGCCGGAGAAGTCGATCTTGTTTACTGCACTGGATGTAGCTTTTCTCAAAATGAGGAGGTCGTCAAAGGCGACATAACAGTATGTCCAAAATGTGGAGGTGAACTTGCAAGAAACAAAGCCATTGAAATTGGTAACATCTTTGATCTTGAATACAAGTTCAGTGAAAGTTTCGATCTTAAATATGTTGACGAGGAAGGGAAAAAACACCTAGTATTTATGGGGTGTTATGGAATTGGAACATCCCGCCTCATAGGAGCTATTGTCGAAACACACAACGACGAACACGGAATCATGTGGCCTGAATCAGTCTCACCATTTCACGTTCATCTTTCATGTTTTTCAGAGGAAAAGAAACCATTTGCCGACTTAATATACCGCTCTCTGCAAGCAGAACACATAGACACGGTCTATGATGATCGCATAGACGTGTCCCCAGGTCAAAAGCTGGCAATAGCAGACCTAATCGGCGCTCCTGTAAGGCTTATCGTATCTGATAAGGCAAAAGATAATGTTGAGATGAAACTTCGAGATTCCGATAAAAAGAGATTGTTCTCGGCTGCCGAAATCATTCAACATCTTAAAGATTACTTCATAAAGTAACTCATGGTAAGAACCATTGTTACCCACCTTTCTCCAGATCTAGACGCTATTTGCGCGGTGTGGCTGCTTAAGAAATATCTTCGAGGCTTTGATACTGCCGAAGTTGTTTTACTTCCCGCTGGATCAACATATGAGGATAAGCCCGTTGACTCAGACCCTAATGTTATTCATGTAGACTCAGGATATGGCCAATTTGACCACCATGATACAAGCGACTACACAAGCGCGGCCCGAAAAGTGCTTGAGTATTTAAAGTCTAAAAAAGCGCTCCATGTGCGAGATATTGAGCCTCTAGATCGGCTCGTTGAGATGGTAACATATTCTGATCATTTTAAAGAAATATTTTTTCCTCGACCTGAAGAGGATTATTATCTTTTGTTTGGTAAAGATTTAATCCATCACTACAAAGCTGTTTCAAATTCTGACAATGATGTGATTGAGTTTGGAATTAACATACTTGAGGCAACGCTTTACGGCGTTAGACAAAAGATTCGAGCTGAGACTGATATTGAAGATGGATACATATTTAAAAGTAGTTATGGAAATTCACTAGGACTCTACTGTGGAAACAGCCAAGCGCTAGTTCTTGCGCAAAAGAAGGGTTATTTACTTGTTATCCAAAAAAACCCTTCTCGACACTTTGTCAAGATCAAACTGCATCCAAAAAGCAAGAAAAACTTGAAGAAAGTTCACGATCTGCTTATCAAGAAGGATCCAACTTCTACATGGATTTACCACTCAAGTGGCAAGATGATCATCTCTGGCTCTGCTTATAATCCCAATGTAGTAACAACAAATCTAACACTTGATGCGTTGGTGAAAATAGTTCTTGAGGCTTAAATTTGTCTCACTATTTGCATTTTGCTTTATATAGTTGTAGTATTTTCCTAAGATGTCAGACTTAAATACAGAAACACCAATCGCAGGTGTTACACAAGCTGTTGTTGACGCTCCTCAAGCGCCCAATGCAACGCCTATAAGTAATGAAGCCCCTACGGTTATGACTGACATGCCAGCTGTTAATACTTCAGCAACTTCACTTGGTGTAGACACGCTTGGAACCACCACTACCTCAGCTGACGCAGTTGTTATACCAATTTCCAATGTCAACGCCGCGCCAACTATAACTCAAAAAGATATTGAAGAAGCTGACCGCAAACGTCAAGATGAGGCATTTAATAAAGTTATAGCCCAGGGTCGGTTTGAGGCATCTGCTAATATGGCTCGCCAAGCAAACCCAGGAGAGAATGTGGCACAACCCGCGGCCAAGCTAGTAGACACAGAATCAACCATGAGTAAAGCAAAGGATGAGTGGGCAAACACGCCACAACCTGAAAAAGAGGCGCTTTTAGGCCAAGTAAGTGCAATTGCAGCAGCTGAGGAAGCTCGCAAAGCACAGCCAGAAAATCTAGGTTTTCTTGCAAAAATTAAAGCAAAGCTATTTGGACCACATAAGAATAATACACCGTCAACTTCAAGTCCTAAAACCGAAGATAATCAGCCAGCAATTACTACCGCTGAGCCTCAAACTGCGATGAGCCAAGGACTCGCTGAACCAGCCTAATACCAAAGGCACTCTTGTATTTTCACCCCCTCTCTTCTATACTTGAAAAGTCACTATTGAACTTTTATAGGCCCAGAACAAATGCGCTAGTTATTTTTTTAAATTTGTGTACATATACACATAAAATCGAAAGGAGGCCAGATCAAATGGTAGTAGTCATAAAGAAAAAGGGAGAAACAACAGATAGATTGCTCAAAAGATTTACCAAAACTGTACGTGAAGAGAACATAGCCTTTGATGTTAATAAGAACATGTTTCATAAAAGCCCTAAAGAACTTAAGAAAGACAAAGCCCGTGAGAAGGCTAAAATGAAAAAACAAGGTCTTTATTAACTCGCATGATCACAATAGTTGCGCAATCACGCTATAAAATCAACAAGCCCGCACTAAAAAAACTGGTTAAGGACACATTAGATAAAGCATGGAAAGGTGCTAACACTAACCTTAATCTTGTTTTTGTGGGAAGACGCAAGATGAGAGAACTTGCAAAAACATACAAGCATGAAGATGTAGCACTACCTGTTTTGTCTTTCCCGTATCATAATGACCCCAGTGCCATTCCAACAGCTGAGCCATATGTAATAGGCGAAGTCATTGTTTGTTTCCCACAGGCTGTGCTCCTTGCCGCTGAGAAAGATAAAACAATTGATGGGATGCTACACGATCTAATCATTCATGGCATCAATAACATTATTAGGTCAAAATAACACGTGTTGTATAGAAAATAATGCTTTATCTCAAATATAGGCCCCAGACAATTTCTGAAATTGATAACTCATCAGTTAGAGACCGAATTACAAGCATTGTCTCAAGTAAAAATTTATCTCATGCATTCTTATTAGTTGGTCCTAAAGGAACTGGCAAAACCTCAACTGCACGCATCATTGCAAAATCCATAAATTGTGAAAATAATATTCATAATAAAGTTGGAACTAGCTTTGAACCATGCAATTCATGTGATTCGTGCAAAGCAATAACTGCTGGAGTATCTTTAGATATTGTCGAAATCGACGCTGCTTCAAACAGACGAATTGATGACATTCGCGAACTTAATACAAATGTAAATTTCGCCCCCGTTCTTACTCGATACAAAGTCTATATAATCGACGAAGTTCACATGTTAACAACCGAAGCCTTCAACGCGCTTCTAAAAACGCTTGAAGAGCCTCCAAAACATGTCATATTAATTCTTGCAACAACCGAAAGCCACAAGCTTCCAAAAACAATAATTTCCAGATGTGTTGAGATACAATTCACCAAAGCAACCCAATCAGATTTACTAGATAGCTTAAAGCGTGTTTGCTCTGGCGAAGGCGTTGCCATAGATGAAGATGTACTTGAGCTTATAGCTCAGCATGCTGACTTTGCCTTTCGCGATGCCCACAAACTTCTTGAAGAGATTATATTAAACAAGGCAACCAATCTTGAATCTGCCA
>CAYNEP010000075.1:0-4489 GCA_964396255.1 uncultured Gammaproteobacteria bacterium
ATAGAGACACGAGTCTTATGGGAATTTGCCTTTGTCCCCCCAGTTGACGTCTTTAAAAGTGCATTTTTTAAGACTTCTTGCGCATTATTTGCAAAGACAAATTTTAGATCTTTTTGTACAAATTCTGGAATATCTTCAAGATCCTTCTTATTCTCCCTCGGCAATATAATAGTTTTAATTCCAGCCCTATGAGCCGCTATGACCTTCTCTTTAACTCCACCTATCTCCATAACACGACCGCGTAATGTTATCTCACCCGTCATGCCAATTTCACGATTGACTGGAACTTTAGTAAGAGCTGAGACCATTGCAGTTGCAATAGCAACTCCGGCACTCGGCCCATCTTTTGGCACTGCACCTTCGGGAACATGGACATGTATGTCAATATCTTTATAAAAATCTTTTTCTAACCCAAGTTCTTTATAGCGCGGCCGAATGAACGATAGAGCCGCCTGACATGACTCCTTCATGACGTCACATAGTTGTCCTGTAAGAGTTAAATGGCCTTTACCAGGCATAATTGCAACTTCAATAAACAGAATATCACCGCCAGCCTGTGTCCAAGCAAGCCCGGTTGAGATGCCAACCGCGTCTTGTTCCTCAATCATTTGTGATGAATATTTATATGCCCCAAGATAGACGTGAATATCTGTTGGTTTTATTGTTTTGGAACGCAGAGACTTTTCAACGACTTTGCGAGCGAGTTTTCTATATATCGTTGCTATTTGTCGCTCTAGCTCTCTGACACCAGCTTCTCGTGTATAGCGCTGAATAATAAGTTTTATCGCTTCATCAGTAAATTTAACTTGTCCATCTTTTAGACCATGAACCTCCTGCTGCTTTTTTACTAGATAATTTTTAGCTATGTTAAATTTCTCATCTTCCGTATATCCTGCAAAGTTGATAATTTCGAGTCGATCGCGGAGAGGTCCTGGAATAGTATCTAACATGTTTGCAGTTGTTATAAACATGACATCAGATAAATCAAACGGCACCTCAAGATAATGATCACCAAATGCAAAGTTTTGTTCGGGATCGAGTGCCTCAAGTAATGCGCTTGATGGATCACCACGATAATCGTGTCCGATTTTGTCAATTTCATCCAACATAAAGACTGGATTTCTTGTTTTAGCTTGTTTGATTCCTTGTACAATTCTACCTGGCATCGCACCAACATATGTTCTTCTATGTCCTCGAATTTCTGCCTCATCACGAATGCCACCAAGTGACATCTTGACAAACTCACGACCTAGTGCGCGACTTATTGAACGACCAAGTGATGTTTTTCCAACTCCTGGTGGGCCAGCAAAACATAATATTGTTGGCTGTTTGACTTTGCTAACCTCTTTAGCTCCTTTTTTAGATGACGCCTTTGCATGTACCTGCTTCTTAAGTTTTAGTACTGCCAGATATTCGATGATTCTCTCCTTAACTTTCTTAAGTCCATAATGATCTTCATCGAGAACGACCTGCGCCTTCTTAATATCAACATCGCCCTTATCTTCAATATTCCATGGAAGATCAGACAACCATTCAAGGTAAGTTCTAATATATGAAGACTCAGGATTATACTGCGACATTCGAGCAAGTCTGTCGAGTTCTTTTAGTGCTTTTTCATTTGCCTCTGTTGGCATCTTGGCTTTCTTGATCTTAACTCGAAGTTCCTCAATTTCTTTATCCTCCTCAGTTGTTGACTCACCACCAAGTTCTTGTTCGATTGTTTTAAGCTTTTCTCTCAACACTGCATCTTTCATACCCTTCTCAAACTTTTTTTGGGTCTTCATATGGATATTCTTTTCAAGTTCAAGCACGTGAACTTCGCGCGATACAAATTCAGAGAGTAACTTCAATCTATTAGTAAGATCAAGCTCCTCAACTAAACGTTGTCGCTCTTGAGGCTTAATATCAACGATCATGGAAACTTGCTCAACAAATTGAGAAGTTGTTGCCCCATTCATAATATTCATCAAGAATACAACGTCAACTCCCTTTCCCAAATTAATTGCCTTTTTTAGTTCTTTATTTATATGTTGCACAAGCGCGTTTGATTCGTCAGTTTCATTATTAAGCTCTGTTAATAAGCTTGTTTCAACTTCGAAATAGGGAGTTTCTTGTGTGAAGGACTCAATAGCAACGCGTGCGATACCATGTAGCAACACTGTCACCTCGGATCGCTCTGAGTCAAATACTTTGTTGATTGATGCCACTACCCCAATTGAATAAAAGTCTTGTGCCTTTGGGTTTTCAACTCTTGAATCTTTTTGCATTGCCAATACCACCTTACCATCTTTAGCTTGCGCTGCTTTCATTGCTTGAATACTTTTCTCGCGACCAAACAATAATGCGTTCTCAGTTGTAGGAAAAACTATCCCATCCCTAAGAGGAATCAATGGATATTTAGATTTATCAGAAGTGTTTTTAAGTATGCTCATATTGGTTAGCAGTATAACAATCGCATTGCTAATTGTCAAGAGCTTTCACTCACAATTAGCCACATTATTCATTGCAGCAAGGATCTTTATATCCACAGTTACTACAGACAGCATCACGACCACCTGGCATACCCCGCAACGTTGTCAATCCACACGATGGACAGTCTCTTTCATTATTCTTTTGATATTTTGGAATCGAATTATTTTGGAAAGATTCGTTTGCCATTTTCATCTTCAATAATAATTGCAGCCGTTGGACACCCCTTGGCCGAATCGATCAAGGCCTCAAGTGTTTCCTCATTTACAGACTCTAATATTACGGCCTTTGCATCCTCGTCTAGCTCATATGCCTTAGGTGCAATTGCCAAGCAAGTCGCTGCACCAATACACAAATCGCGCACAATCCAAACCTTAATCTTGTTTATTGTAACAGGACCTGATGGAAATGCGCTATTTTTAAGTATTATTTTTGCCATTGATAGATTGTTCTATAATTTTATGTATAACCTCAAGTGGCAAAAGAGCACACTTAAGTCGATTTGGAGACAACTCAACTCCAAGTAAACCAATAATATCATCACCCGTCATATCCTTAACCTCACTCACTTTCTTGTTTATCACATAATCACTCAACAGTGAACATGATGCTACCGATATTGCACAACCTTGTCCGGTATATGAGAGATCCTTAAAAATACTGTCTTCAATAACTGCATAAAATGTAAATGCATCTCCACATAGAGGATTATTCACATCACACATTGCCGTTGGATCAGATAACGTTCCAAAATGGCGAGGGTGCTTGTATTCGTGAAGTATAATTTCTTGGTATATGGACATATTACGAAAATAGCGAAACTGCTTTTGTTACCCCCTCAATAAACATGTCAATGTCTTGTTTTGTAGTGTAGATATAGAAACTTGCCCTAGTAGATGCTGGCAGAGCAAGTCGTGTATGAAGCGGCATTGCGCAGTGGTGACCTGCACGAACTGCAACATTGTTGTCAGATAACACTTGCGAAATATCATGAGCATGAACTCCTGACATTGTAAATGATACTATTCCAATTTTAGGCAACGCGGATGCTTTGCCCATAATCATAACATTACCACCAAACGCTTCTTCTAATCTTGAGTAGGTATATTGGCGAAGTTCATCCTCTTGTTGTGCTATTGCATCAAAATCAAACTGCTTTAAATAATTAATGCTATGTTTAAAGGCAATTACGCTTGCGATAGGTGGTGTTCCTGCTTCAAATTTATGTGGAATTGGCTTAAATGTAGTCTGCTCAGTCGTCACCGACTCAACCATATCGCCTCCAAATAAAAACGGCTGCAAGCTACAAAGTCTATCGTACGAACCCCACAAAACCCCGACCCCTGTTGGTCCTAGCATTTTATGGGCAGAGAACACTAGAAAATCGGCACCAAGCGTTTTCACATCAAGTTTTATATGGGCAACAGCCTGAGCGGCATCAACAACGACAATGACATCAGGGTTTATGGATTTTATTGCTTTGATTATTGATGTTATGGGATTGATAATGCCCAGAACATTTGACACATATGATAAAGCAACCACCTTTGTCTTTTTAGAAATAACTTGATCTAGTTTCTCAAAGTTCTCACCAAGGTCCAAATTGCCATCCATCGTAATATCAATAAATCTTAATTGAGCACCAGCCTGACGACATAGCTGTTGCCAAGGTACAAAATTCGCATGGTGTTCTAAAATGGTCGTTACAACTTCATCATTTTGACCAAGCGATCCAACAAGAGCATATGCAAGTAAGTTAAGTGCCTCGGTTGTCCCTCTAGTAAAAACAATCTCATTGCAGTCGCCATTAATAAATTCTGCAACACACTTTCTTGTAGATTCAAATTCATAGTCAGCTTTCTCTGCCATCTCATATAGCCCTCTATGGATATTTGCTGAATAAGAGGAGTAATACTCCACTATTGAATCAATAACTCGTTGAGGTTTTAATTGCGTTGCAGAATTATCTAAATACGCATATGCTGGATGAGCTTTAAAAAATGGAAAGTCTTGTCTTATT
>CAYNEP010000076.1:0-4480 GCA_964396255.1 uncultured Gammaproteobacteria bacterium
GGAGTAATGGTAAAGGCTATGGCTGGCGTAAACATGGCAGTTAAGGCATATATCGTACATAAAACCAGAGAGGATCCACGCTTAGTAAACACGCCAATATACGCGTCTGTAGACGATTTACTAAGGTTTATCGAGGATAATGAGCTATTGATCGGCCCAAGATTTGTCTGTGCTGCGCCAACTGCAATGATCCGAAGAACTTTAACTCAGTTGTTAGACCCAACGCCATCATCGTACAATATTAATCTTGTGCCTATGGAGCTTAGGAATCCTAAGGATTTAGAAAGGATTAACTTGGTTGCACTCGCTTTGGCACAACACGAAACGCATAATGGTATTTTGAAAAGAGTACTTAGGGTTGTTGGAACAGAGATCGACGAAGTAAATAGGAGTCATGCCGATGGTGCAATCTCTGCAGATGAGGCAGAGTCAAGACGAAGTGAATTAATTCAAGCTCGGCAGGAGGCTGTTTCTTACTACATTGCAAATGTACCAAGCTATGCACGACTGCTTGGAATTGGGCTTAAGCGAGATATTAATCCTGTGGTTAATGAGGATGATGTTTATAAAGCGTTTCCTATTTAGAATACGCTCTAATCACTGTGTTCTTGTTTCAAGATTGTTTGTGAGCCGGGAGGGGGTCGAACCCTCGACCAATTCCTTAAGAGGGAACTGCTCTACCACTGAGCTACCGGCCCATATAATACGATTCAAGCTATATTTTAGCATATTCATCTTTCATTCCCTTGATACAATACTTATAGATCTCCTATGGAATTAAAAAAGAACTTTCATACAATATTCTTATGTTTGATCCTGCTAATTGGAGTTATTGTTCGACTTCAAAACTTTTCACTGCCTCCAATTGATGCTCATCCCATGAGACAGACTGACACAGAGTGTGTCGCATATAATTTTGCGTATTCAGATTCAAACATACTCCATCCAAAAGCTTGTCTCATTCGACCTCAGATGAACAGGGAGGGGTATTTCTTTCTTGAGTTTCCGCTATATCAATACTCACTAGGCATGTTATACAAGATATTTGGGTCAGGTATTGCAGTGGCTCGCTTGTTTAACATAGGGCTCTATGTTACTGCTGCTTTGTCTTTTTACTACTTTGTCAAACTCCTAGCAAATAAATGCACGAGTCGTATTGCAATGTTCTTCTTTACATTTGCACCTGGTTCAATATTCTTCATAGGTCATGCAATTCATCCAGATGTTTTTGCAGTTTCAACAGTAGCTCTTTCTCTGGCTCTCAATATCCACTCTCTTCAAAAGAAAAATACGAAATTATTTGCACTTTCAATTTTATTATTTAGCATTTCAGTTGCAACACGTCCATTTGGACTGCTTGCATTGCCATCTTTTATGTATTTAATTTACGTTCATAAAGGTCGTTATTGGCAGTATGCATTGCTCTCTATTGGTTCCCTTTTTCTCTATGGCTTATGGAGAATATATCTCATGCAATTTCCAAAAAATTATCATGAATGGGAGTACTGGGTCTTACAAGGAAGAGAATTACTAAAGAGTCCTCAGACACTAAAGCAACTTCTCATACGTAACGTAACAGGTGAGATTGTTGGGAAAATTAACGGAGTATTTACAATGATAGGAACACTCTTGGGTCTACTTGAACGTAACAAGGCAGCTATGTTTTCGGTTCTTTGGTTATTGGGAGTGCCTATATATTGGCTTGCCATTCCAAACGGAAATATTTTTCATCAATACTATGCTAATGTTTACTTATTGCCAATTATCATAATGGCGTCTTTGGGCTTTAAAGGGATTTTTGATAGGATTCAGGTCAAGCCCCTCAAACTGAGCTTTATCGTTATTGTTGCGCTGGCTGTTATCTACAATGGGTTTAGAACAAGTTCATACTTCTTCAACGACATTGAGTCACCTAGATATTTAAAGATAGCTGAGGTAATAGAGAAACATATACCTCATGATAAAAAATCTGTTTATACAGCAACGCTCAACTCAATCCCACTTTCTCTCGCGCACAGACAGGGGTGGGTTCTGGGAGCAGGGGATGTTGATGTTGATAATAATGCTGAGTCAATATTAAATATGCGTCAATACGGTGCTGAGTATGTCATTTTGGGATTTGAGAATGTTGACATTAATCCACTTGAAGTTGAAAAAATTGCTCAAGAGTCTGATGTTGTCGTTCAAAATAAATGGGCCACTATTTATAAAATGAGACAACCATGATCTCAAGACTGGCAATAAGCTACATATCTCTTATAGTTATATTTGTAGGACTGCTGTTTATAGTTTGTCTCATTCCATCAAACTCGATTGAAAAAAATATTGCCTTATCTCTCAAAACACTTCAAAGTGAGGGAACATATCCAAGTGTTGGGTTGCCACATCGTAAAATTGTACTCGATAATTTTACTGACACTCTCATGCTCAACACGGCTTATTCGGTTGATAGTAGAAAACCTTTTGAGTCTGTGGTTACGAACAAGAGGTATAGTTTTGGTGATGGCATAAACCAAGCGCTTAGCCTAGAAAAAGGCATTTCGAAAGAGACTAATGTCATGGTTGGGTACGAGCGCTATTGGCATGGTTACCTTATCTATGCAAGACCACTATTAACAGTGTTCTCACACACTGGAATTCGCATATTTTTAAGCGCATTATCAATAGCAACCCTTCTTGCATTTTTATACCTTTCCTGGAGAAAGTTGAGCTTTTCTTTTGCGGTAATTTTGATTTTGTCACTTACATTTGTTGACTTTTTCTTTCTTGGAAAATCACTTCAATTTCTACCGGTTTTCATAATTGGGTTTTGTTCTGCTCTATATATTTTGTTGAATCACGACAAAAAGTTAAACTTAACACTCGTATTCTTTATAGTTGGCGGATTAACTGCATATTTTGATTTATTAACTGCGCCTCTTGTTGCCTTAAGCATTCCACTTGTTACAACAATTGAACACAGCAAAGCAAAAATTGCTCAGATTATAAAGCTCTGTTTCTTTTGGTCTGTAGGGTATGTATCACTTTGGGCAAGTAAGTGGTTGCTTGCTGCTCTAACTTATTCTCCAAATGCAATTCAATCGGCTCTTGATCAGATTCTAAATAGGACAATAACCAAGGCAGATGTTAACTTTAGTCACTTTAACACAATAAAACTTAACGTCTTTCAGCTTATTGGTTATGACTCATACAGTAAGAAAACTTTACTCATTTTATTCCTTTTGTTTTGCATATTTATACTTGTCTTTAGAAAGACTAATATCAAAACATTGAAGGATGCATCGGTTTGGTTTTTTATTGCTCTAATACCATATGTATGGTTTCTTGCTGTTGCTAATCACTCGTATTTACATGTTTGGTATACATATAGAATTCAGTTCTTGAGTGTCTTTGGGTTTCTTATGGGTGCTGTAAAGCTCGTTAATTGGGAGCAGGTTAAGGCACTAAAAGCGAAGATGTTTAAAACTTGATTATTTCTTAGATGCACAGAGGAATATCATATAGATAGACTTAAAGAAATCAGACGCTCTTATTTTCTTAC
Source organism: uncultured Gammaproteobacteria bacterium (assembly GCA_964396255.1). Lineage (GTDB taxonomy): Bacteria > Patescibacteriota > Microgenomatia > UBA1406 > HO2-37-13b > 2-01-FULL-39-19. Next base: position 3,542 of record CAYNEP010000076.1, read on the forward strand.
CATGAGCAACGCTTCGTGGATAATAATGAATTGGAACTTCATAAATCATTCTTTTCTTTGCAAAAAATGCTGTCATCTCAATTTCAAACTCAAAACCACTACTTCTGCAGTATTCAATGAGGTCTTTTGATAGTGAGCCACGCCATGCCTTATAACACGTTGCTTGATCTGTTATCTTTGTGCCAAATGCCATATTGACTATTTTTGTCAGTAAGAGCCCTCCCCATAAAAAGAATACATTTGCATCATAGTTATGATAAATTTTTGCACCTTCAACTCGCGAACCATACACGACCATAACACTTGAGTCGGTAAATGAATTGATGATACTTGAGTAGTCGCTGGGATCGTACTCTAAATCTGCATCTTGAATGATGACTATGTCTCCTGATGAAGCTTTAATACCATTTCTTACAGATGCGCCCTTTCCTTGATTGGTTACATTTTCTAATACTGTTAGTTTGTGTGTTTCTTTACTAAATTGCTTAACTATTGACAATGTGTCGTCGGTTGATCCATCATCAATGATTATTATTTCCTTCTTCCATCCGGGTAGATTTGTTTGAATGACGTTTTGCAGACATCGTACAATATAAGTAGACTCATTATAAGCAGGTATTATGATTGATAATATTTTCTCACTCATCTTGTGAATAATACTACCAGCAATCTTTGTATTAGATGATAGAATTTGTTACATGAAACTGATTAAGCCAAGGGATCCAAGTTTTTCGTGGAATGGACTAAATGGCTGGGTATATAACACTAAAGATCAATTTAGTAACGCATCTGCAGCATACTTTGAAGTGACAAAGTCACACGGGAAAGTGAAATCTACAGCGAGCGATCGAATATACTTGGTTATTGAAGGAACTGGTGAGTTTATTATAAACGGAGTAAGGACGAGCGTTACAACTTCAGATGTAATTATAGTTCCTA
>CAYNEP010000077.1:0-4441 GCA_964396255.1 uncultured Gammaproteobacteria bacterium
TAAGATTTGTGAAAACTGTAGAACATCAGTCAACGTTCCAGAGGCAGAACTACTAAAATTTCTACCTCAGGACATTATAAATAAACACTACACACCAACAGGTGAAAACCGTGAGGTTAGAATGTATAAAGGGACAGGATGTAAGGCGTGCCAAACAACTGGGTATTCAGGACGTATTGGTATTTTTGAGGTGCTTGAAGTCACCAAAACGGTAAAAGAACTTATCGTCGAAAAAGCTGATTCAGATGTGATTGCTAAAAAAGCACAGTCTGAAGGTATGACAACAATGCTCGATGATGGACTTGAAAAAGTTGCCAAAGGTTTAACAACAATTGAAGAAGTTCTTCGAGTTACAAAAGTTGAACAAGCATGAAAACCGAAAACCTATCACTTTCCAGCTCTGAAAAGATTGGATTTATCTCAAACTTTGCTACCATGTTGACTGCCGGCATCTCGATCCTCGAGACCGTTGACTCGTTACTTGAAGATGCAAAAGGAAATCAGAGGAAAATGCTCCTTATCTTGAGAGAGGATGTTACGCAGGGAAAACGTATTTATGTTTCATTCTCAAAATTTCCAAATGTTTTTAATAAAGTCGACGTTAACTTGATAAAAGCATCTGAGGAGGCTGGTAACTTAGACAAAACTCTAAAAGACTTAAAAGTGAGTATTAAAAAAGAATCTGAGTTTAATGACAAGATCAAATCTGCACTCACCTATCCAGTAGTTATTCTTTTCGTGTTTCTTGGAGTATTAGTTATGATTTTAACAGTCGTTATTCCAAAAATTTCAACAGTCTTTAGTCGCCTGAGAGTACCTCTGCCACTTCCTACCCAGATAATGATTTTTCTATCAGACGTCGTGACCAAGTACACACTCGTATTTATCGTTGGATTAGTGCTATTTTTTGGAGTTGCATTTTTTGTTTACAAAACAAACAAGCCATTTGTTAGATCTCTCTTCTTCAGGCTCCCACTTATCTCAAATCTTGTGAAGGAAGTAGATTTAACACATTTCACAAGAAGTTTATTTTATCTACTCACATCAGGGGTTCCAATCACAACAGCGCTTGAGCTGACACGCGATGTTGTTATGAGGCAAGATGTTGCTGCTATGGTTGAGAAATCTCAGGAAATGGTAACTCAGGGTAAGAGACTATCTGAGGGTTTAAGATCATCAAAGGGAATGGTGCCAACAATTATGATCAAGATCGTTGAGGCTGGTGAAAAGAGCGGCACGCTAGATAAATCGCTTGAAGACATTGCTGATTACTTTGACTACCAAGTCACCAACACCCTGCGAACATTAACTGCACTTCTTGAACCTATCATGCTTGTGTTTGTTGGAATTATGGTCGGAGGAATGATGCTTGCAATTATCGGCCCAATATATGGACTTATAGGCCAAGTTGGATCTCAATAATGAAAAACGTAATGAGTAAAGACCGTGCTGGTTCAAAGACAGGATTTACACTCATAGAGACGACTATCGTTTTGGCAGTTGCAATTACAATTATGAGCTTTATTAGTATTAACTTGTTTAAGGCTAAAAGCTCAACTTCAGAATCATCCTCCTCATCAACGCTGGTTACTGATCTTAACCAGCAACGTCTTAAGGCTATGACCGGAACAACACGAGATACATCGTCCTCGTATGGTGTATTTTTTGATGACCAGGAATATGTACTTTTTAAAGGCATGGTTTATGACCCAAATAGTCCTACGAATTACACTGTTGAACTTGGCGATGGTATTGAATTTATCAATGGAACATTCCCAAATAACATTGTTGTTTTTAATCATGTAAGCGGTGATGTTGCAACGTTCTCAGCTGGATTTAATACCATAACTCTAAACAATACCCAAGCAAACTCGTCAACGACACTTACTATAAATAGATTGGGCACAATTACATCACTTGAGTAACATTATGAAATTCAAACTTGGACAATCCTTAATTGAACTTTTGATCATCATAGGTATTGCAGCAATAATATTGCCTGCACTTATTACTGGCCTTATCACATCTCGTGATGGAAAAGCGCAGCAAATACAAAGAACAGACGCAACTGCACATTTGAGAGAAATTGTTGAGGCAGTGCGAAATGTGCGCGAATCAGGATGGACAAATATAGCTACTAATGGGACATTTCATCCAGTTTTGTCAGGTAGTCAATGGACTCTAGCCTCTGGATCTGAGGACATCAACAACTACACAAGACAAATTGTTGTAAGCGATGTATACCGCGACGCAAATGGTGCAATAACGCAAATAGGAGGAACTTTGGATCTATCAACGAAAAAAATCGTTGCAACAGTATCATGGATCACACCGCTTCCCTCAAGTGTGTCGACAACTCTTTATCTAACTCGCTATCTTGAAAATACAGCCCATCTTGAAACCACCCAAGCAGAGTTTAACACCGGGACCTTAACAGGGGTTACTACCTCAAGCTCTCAAGGAGGAGAGATTGTTTTGGGAGGCGGAGGACACGGTGCGGGAGATTGGTGCTCACCAAATCTATCATTATTTTCACTTGATCTACCCAAAAGTGGCGTTGCAAATACAATCTCGGCAATTGAGGGGAGAGCATTTGCTGGGACTGGCGAGAACGCCTCGGGAGTATCTTTTGCAAATGTCTCAATTGCAGATACATATCCTCCATCTGCTGCAATTGATGGCACATATGACTGTTGCAAGACAAATGACATCTATGGAGAAACAAACTATGCCTATCTGGCAACTGACAACAACACCAAAGAAGTTATCATTACAAATATAGGCAGTACACCATACTCTGAGGCTGGTTATTTTAATGCGCCTGGCAATGGCAATGGAAATAGCATCTTCACACAAGGGAGTATTGGCTACATGACCTCCGGTGACAAGTTCTATACATTTGACCTGTCAAGCAAAACCGGGTCTAGGCCTCAACTTGGAACAGTAACACTCTCGTCAACGGGAAATAGTATCAATGTAGTTGGAAACTATGCTTATGTTGCGACAAACTCAACATCAGCAGAACTTCAAATAATTGACGTAACAAATCCTGCAAGCCCAACAATTGTTTCAAGTGTCAATCTTGATAGTGGGTCTGGAAAAGATGTTTTCGTCAACACGTCTGGCACAAGGGCATATGTAGCAACCAATGTATCATCGTCCCAAAGAGAACTTTATATTTTAAACATTTCAAATAAAACTTCACCCTCCATCATCTCAAGTTATGAATCAAATGGCATGAGTCCCAAGGGAGTGCGAGTTGTTACAAACAACAAAGCTATCCTTGTTGGAACGAGTGCTGAGGAATATCAAGTTATTGATATTACCAACGAATCATCGCCAAGCCGTTGCGGGGGCATGCAAGTTGATGCTGGTATTAATGCGGTATCTTCAGTTCTTGAATCAGACGGGGATACTTACTCATACATTCTCACAGGGGATGCAACATCTGAGTTTAAGATTATAGAAGGAGGCCCTAATGGCCAATATTCATCTTCTGGTACTTTTGAATCAACAACCTTCCCAAACCCAACATTGCATCCGGGTATAACGACAGCCAACTATAATCGACTGTATGCAACTGTTGCCAAGCCGGATCAAACTAATGTTCGAATTCAGGTTAGTGTTATGGACGGCATCAATGACAGTTGTTCAGGAGTAACATTTAACTTTGTTGGCCCTGACGGCTCATCAAATACTTACTTTGAGACAACAGACGGCTCAACAATAATAGGGCAAGTGCCAAGCAATGATGATGCAATTGGATATGAAAATCCAGGACGATGTATGAGATATAAAGCGTATCTTGAGACTAATGACTCCTCCCAAACTCCAGTAGTCTATGACGTTTCTGTAAATTATTCACCATAAAATGACACACAACAACAATAAAAATGGATTTACGCTTATTGAGCTAATTCTATTCATGGGAATTTTCTCGATACTTTTATATATGATAACCAATATTTTTGTCACGACCTTAGATGCCAAGAGAGAATCTGAGTCATACTCAGGCATTACTCAAGACGGTACCTACATTCTAAACCGCCTTCAGTATGATATTGCACGTGCAGAGACAATAACAACTCCTCTGACACTTGGTGAGCAAACATCAACTCTCCAAATGACAATAGATGGGGTAACCAACACTTATGCACTTGATAACGACAATCTTATCCTTGTTGTTGGGGAAGAAAGCCTTGCCTTAAATGGATATGACACAACGGTGACAAATCTGACATTTAGACGATTGGGCAACGCCAATGGCAAAAACTCGATTCAGGTCTCGTATCAGCTTACAAGTAAGACCAATACCCGTCAAGGATTTAGACAACGAGTATTTACATCAACTTTTGGAACAAGATGAAAAAGAAACACAAGGATTACGGTCAATCAGGAATGGCAATGATTACGCTTCTTGTTTTTACTGTTATGGCTACCT
>CAYNEP010000078.1:0-4437 GCA_964396255.1 uncultured Gammaproteobacteria bacterium
TTATTGATTGAATATGACTTGGAAGATGTATTTGGGGGTTTATAAGAGTGTTGAGTGAGTCAACAATTTTTCCGTTCTCCACCCGGATGATGCCAAGTTCTATAATACGATCGTTTGTTGGTGAGAGTCCTGTTGTCTCAACGTCGACAATAGCAAGGGGTTTATTTAACATACATATGGTGTGTTAATAGTAATGAACGCATGTTCACTAGTCAAGCACAATATGCAATATAAAACTGTCTATTGAAAATGTGAGGAATTCAACGTAAGATGCGTCAATATGAGTAATATCGATGCAATCAAAAATTCACTTTCCAACATTGCTGGCCAACATGATGTGAAGCGTTTATTTACAGAAAGGCTAGATCGAGGCGCAATTACTAGAGATGAGGATCCTATAACTCATTTTGGTGTATATTTTGCACCTTATGATGGTAATTCTAAAGAAGTTTTCATTGGGCATCATAAAAAGGCTGATATGTGGCTATTTAATGGTGGTCATATTGAACCCGGTGAGAATGCAATTGAGACAATGCTTCGCGAGATGGATGAGGAATGGGGAGTTGTTGTGAATCAGGACATAATTGGAGACCCACAGATGTTGACGATAACAACTATTGATAACCCAAGACAGAAATGCAAAAAGCATTATGACATTTGGTATTTTATTCCCATGGATAAAGAAACGTTTTTACCTGACCCAATTAAGCTGCTTGACCCCTATTACAAAATTGAATGGATGAGTATAGATAGCGCTCAAAAGTTGATCACAGATTTAAATACCCATAAAGCGCTAGAACTTATTCAAAACAAATTAAATGAATGAAACTGGTGAAGATTATCCTGTAAGGAAGACGCCTTTTGCGCCGCGTCTTATGGTAGAACCTGGTGAGGTTCGGGATATTACAGATATCGTCGTTATTCGTCAGCCTTCAAGGGTCCCAATTGGTCAATTCAATGAGTTTGGAATGAAGTTGGCCGGGATGGGATTCTTGCCTGTAGTTATACCCTCTCATCCTCTTCCGGTTAACGATGATGATGGTAATGAAAGATATTTTCCAACAGATTCATATCGTGAAGTTGGCGATATAGTATTTGACAATTCATTGGTTGGTGATTTGAGAAAGATTGGTCAAGTTGTTCGGGCTAATCCTACATTATTCTCGAGATTTGAAGATGTTAGCGTGAGGGTAAATGATGTTCCACTTGAATTTCGAGGTGGTGATTTTGTAACGTCTCCAATTAGAGTAAATGGATCAAAGCTGATGGTATTTTCACAGGAAAAATTTTTCCCCAAAATGAAGCATGCAGGGAGTGCGTCATTACAAGCATCATTTAATAGAAGAAATGAAGGTGTTTCAAAGGGGCTGTCATTTTTAACCGAAGCAGGATGGAGGGTGGTGCCCGTGAGCACGCGTGGTATGAGTCTGGCGTCAATTTGGCATCGGAGGACGAGCGTTGATCAAGATCTTGACTTTTTACTATCCCTATTTGCAGGTAATGACGGAAAAGTACATGGCATCTGCGCTGAGTCTATGAGAAAAAGGCTAGCTGTTCTTGACGATGCAGTAATGCTTCATACTATTACAGACAAAGAAGCGCTACAGGCAGGGTGTAATATTGCGGACTGTAGAGGAGGAAGGGTTCTTGTACACCCTCATCGTGATAATTGTCCAACAACATACGCGATACTAAGAGGTAATGCGAGCCCTGAGGTTTCATTAATTGAGGCGCCATTAAACTTCTTGGATGGTGGCGGTGGTCCAAGATGTGCCATCTCCAGTATTAGCATTTAGAACTCACCACCCAACAAAACACACGCGCGTCTCTTAGACTGCGTTATGTTATTGTCGCCAAGCTTATTTGTTTAAGCTGTAACATTGTCAAGCTAGCCCTCCCTCACCTGGACGAGTTGAAAATAGTTTCCATCTGGATCTTCATATGTTGTGATCAGTCCGTATCCTCCCATGTGATAGGTGTCTTTGATTTTTTTAACACCTTTTTCATCAAGTCGAGCAACTTCAGTCTCCATGTTGTCAACTTCAAAGTTGAGCACTGTGCGTTTTTGGTCTGTTGCTGGTCCCGTGATTTCTGAGTGATCGGAAATGTAAAGAATTGAGCCTGATGACAGCGTAAATTCAAATGCCTTCCCGCCATTCTCACCAATCTCCATTTCGTCTCCCATGGGGAGCCCGACAGTGTCGCGATAAAAGTCACTTAGGTTTTTTGCATTTTGGCTAGACAGTAATATTGATTCTATTCCTCTTATCATATTTCTCACCTCCTCTCATACATAAATTGAATTCCATTTTAATAAATTTTCATGATGAAATGTAAGGATCTGACAGAGAGACTATGAATATGCTACTCCTCAACAACGACTTCGCGTGTTTTTCGACCGCGTCTGTCTGTTGTATATCGTGCTGTTGAAAATTCAATGTAGCGCACGAACTCCATAAGTAAATATCCAATCAATGCATATGCCAAAAGTGCTATAAGCGCATTGAATTCAAGTACTGAGCCACCGGTCAAGACTGGAGATGGGAACATTCCTTGAAATGGCCAGATAAGCGCGCGACTTGTCTCATAAATCCACGCCACAAACGGTGTCTCTGCATTGGCTGCGGCGAGTTTTAGAATAATTCGCATGCCAATAAAAAGCTCTATAACACCTAGTATGAAGTTGATGAGATTGATAACAAGCGTTGCTACGAACATGCTCTAATTATGAAAACTTCATGTGAAAGAGCAGTAATAAATATGTAATAGAAATGTAAGAAGATTTTATAAGGTGTATTTGATAGGAAGTGTGACTTTAAATGTAGATCCTTTCCCTATTTTGCTTACGACTTGTAGTTTCCCCTTGTGTTTTTTTACAATCTCAGATGTTATGTATAGTCCTACTCCAAAGCCTTTTATATTTTGGTCACTCTCCATTCCTCGGACAAATAATTCAAAAATATGATCAATTTTGGAATCTGATATACCAATGCCTCGATCTATCACCTCAATTATTACATATTGAGTTGTGCGACTTGTTTTGACAAGGACAAGATCTGTTCCGGGCGAATATTTAATAGCATTTTTGAGTAAGTTAGTAAATACTTCATGCAGTCTAAATTGATCTCCTTCAATATGGCCAAGCGTACCGCCCTGTCTTTTGATAGTCTTGCCTTTTGAAGTTGCAATAGTGTCAATGCAATCGTCCAAAAGCTGATCTAAATCGAAGATTTCTGTTACAAGTTCCAATTTCCCAGCTCGTATTATGCTGACAGCTAAGAAATCCTTAATCATCATATTTAGCTGATCAACTTGTGAGTCAATTTTACCCAGATACATTTTTGCTTTTTCACCCTCATTCTTTTCTATCTGCTTTGAAGCTAAGTGTATATATGCCTTAATGCTTTCCAATGGTGTTTTGAGCTCATGACTCGCAATGCCAATGAAATTTTTTTGACGTTCAGACTCTACTTTTTTCTCAGTCACATCGCGGATGAACCATATTCTTCCGTAGTATGTGCCAGTATTACTGGTTAATGGTGTAGTGTAGCGGTCCAGCCATCTGCCGTCCTTGAGCTGAAGTTCATCAGCATGAGTTAGATTTGCATCTCTGTTAATTTTTTTAGTCAGCGTGACAAACTCATCAGAGTTAGTCACTAATGTTTTCAATTTCCTCAGCCTGTATTCCTCATTTTTACCTACAAACTGCGCTCCGGGTGTCCTCCAAATCTGAAAATACTTTTCATTAAAGGAAACAATAGAGCCATCTGGACTTATGACAAGAATGCCATCTGGAGATGCCTCTTTTTGAGTTTCGAGTAAGACATTTTGAAACAAAAGCTGCTCTTCTAATTTTTTATGATGAGTTATGTCTCGAGCTATGCCAAATCTCTCTGCAGGAACACCTTTTAGAAATCTCGTTATGCTTCTAAATTCGCAGTGCAAAATACTACCCGATTTAGTTACGAGGCGAAGTTCAAAAGGGAAAGCTGCAGTGTCGTGCAATGCTTCCTTAAATTTGACTATTGCTACGGGAATGTCATTCTCATATATAAGAGGAAGAAAGGATTTGCCAATAAAATCTTTTACTTTATATCCTGTCTGCTTTTCAAACGCAGGATTTAGCGATGTGAAGTTGCCGTTAGAATCTAGACTATATATGACATCAGGCGCCAAATTATGTATTAACTTAAATCGCTCTTCAGTTTCTTGGAGGAGCGACTCAATTCTTTTTAAAACATTGTCCTGACGGTCTTTGTCTGCTCGTCTTGGCATATACTCATTGTACACCCCCATATCATACATATTAATACTCTTACCATACTCTTACGCTTCCTTTGTTGTTTTATCACTAAACATTGTTACTATACACCTATAGTAGGAGTTATACATTAACTATAAGTATAGAAAGGGGTGAAAAATATGGACATACTACTT
>CAYNEP010000079.1:0-4436 GCA_964396255.1 uncultured Gammaproteobacteria bacterium
TCAGCAAAGCCAACGAGCACTCCTATCTCATCAACAAAAGTAAAAGAAGGAAGTCTTCAAGAAGAGCTTGTGTTATCTGGTGAGATCAACGCCGATCAGAAAACAACGCTTCGATTTCAAACATCCGGTCGGCTTACATATGTTGGTGTAAAGGAAGGTCAATGGGTCAATAAAGGACAAGTGATAGCGACACTTGACAGGCGGGAGCTACAGAAAAGATTAACAAAGCAGCTCAATTTGTTTTTAAATGAAAGGTATTCATTTGACCAAGCCAAAGACGATTCAAAAGATACAGTTGTTAACGATGCACTCAGAAGAACGCTTGATACATCTCAAAATAATCTTAATAATGCAGTTCTTGATGTTGAGCTACAAAAAATAGCTCTTGATTTTGCTACTCTAACGACGCCAATTTCGGGAATTGTTACAAGCGTCTCAACCCCAATTGCCGGAGTTAATACGACGCCTGCACAGTCGGAATTTGAAATTATCAACCCTGACTCAATTTTCTTTACTGCATCTGCAGATCAAACTGAGGTCACGAAACTTAAAGAGAATATGCCAGTTGACATAACCATGGATGCATTTCCAGAGGCACCTCTTGGCGGTTCAATTAGTTCTATTTCCTACACTCCCAAAGCTGGAGAGACAGGAACGGTATATGCATTTAAAGTAACACTAAACACAACAGAGAAAAATCCCCAATTGCGCATTGGGATGACTGGAGATGCGTCGATTACGACTAATGAAAAAAATAACACACTCTATGTGCCAATTAAATATGTAAAACTCGATAAGAGCAAGCCATACGTATGGATCAAAAAGAATAATGCCTTTGTACGGAAAACAGTAACAACTGGACTTGAAACTGAAAATCGAATAGAGATAACATCTGGGGTTAACAAAAATGATGTCGTCTATGATCAAGCTCAGTAATATCTCCAAACACTTTGTCCTGGGTAATGATGATATTGCTATCCTCGACAATATTAACTTAACAATTAATGAAGGAGAATTTGTCACAATCATTGGCCCCTCAGGCTCTGGTAAGTCAACTCTTATGTATCTGATTGGACTCTTGGATACTCCTACATCTGGGATAATTGAAATTGACGGAATTCAAACCTCTCACTTATCAGATGATAGGATTTCAAATATAAGAAATGAACATATTGGATTTATCTTTCAGCAATTTAACCTCATAACCAAACTTACAGTACTTGAGAATATTCTTCTACCAACGATTTATACAACAAGAAATACCAGTATCGATTACAACGAGCGAGCAAAAGAGCTCATGGAACGATTCAACATAGACCATAGAGCAAATTCCTATCCAAATAAGATATCAGGGGGTGAACAACAACGCGTAGCTATTGCAAGGGCCCTTATACTTGATCCAAAACTCATCCTGGCCGATGAGCCAACAGGAAATCTTGACTCAAAAAATGGCAAGATTATTCTCGATCTTATAGGACAACTTCATAAGGTCGACAAAAAAACCATAATAATGATTACTCATGATAAAGAAATTGCTAAGTCCTCACCAAGAACAATTCAAATTAGAGACGGGGCAATCGTCAAATAAATTATGCAATTTTTTATAACAACAGCAAAAACAGCATTTGCAAACTTCAAAAGAAACAAAATTCGTACCTTCTTAACTTCACTTGGCATTTTAATAGGTGTGGCATCCGTCGTACTCCTAATGGCAGTTGGAACTGGTTTGAAAAATTACATTCAAAACCAATTCGAAAGCCTTGGAACAAATCTTTTAACAGTTATGCCAGGTCAGCTTCTACAAAATGGCTCATTTAGGTCAAGCGGTGGTCCAGGAACATTTAATGGTGTAGAGTTCGACGAGCGAGATGTAATAACACTCCAGCGAATTAGAGGTGCTAGAATGGTAGTTCCCGTTTTTGTCAAGGGCATTACAGTCTCATCATCAAACAAATCAGAATACTCAGACCTCTATGGCGCAAGTGAAGAAATTTTTCCATCTAGAAATTTAGAAACTGAATACGGTGATATTTTTACACGAACTGACAATCTCAAACGTGCAAAAGTCGTTGTTCTTGGACCAAAGATTGCTGAGAAATTATTTGGCGGCTCGGCAGAAGCTATTGGCAGATCAATCACTTTAGAGAATCAAACCTACAGAGTTAAGGGTGTTCTTAAGCCTAAAGGTGGAGGAGGATTTGGCGGACCGGACTTTGACTCATTTGTGTACGCACCATACAAATCAACGATAAGTTTCAATCCACGAAAAACATTCTTTACCTTACTTGTCAATGCCGAGGATGGGGTTAACCTCGATACACTCAGAGAGAGTATTCAAAATACCCTCTCTAGACGATATAACGAAGATGAATATTCGGTAATCAAACAAACCGAAATCCTCAATGCAATTACATCAATCTTTGGAGTACTTAATTCAGTACTCGTGCTAATCGGCGCAATCTCGCTCATCGTTGGAGGGATTGGTATTATGAACATAATGTATGTCACTGTCGTCGAGAGAACTAAAGAGATTGGTATCAGGCGAGCAATAGGAGCAACTCAGCAGCAGATCTTGTACCAGTTTTTAACCGAATCTGTTTTGCTTTCTCTCACGGGTGGAATAGCAGGAATCCTTGTCTCGTACGCTATTACTTTTGCAATTAGAAACTCATTTCCTGCTCAGATTAGCGTAACTTCAGTAATTATTGCCTTTGGTGTATCAACACTCATTGGAGTAGGTTTTGGAGTCTTCCCTGCAAGAGCTGCTGCAAAACTTTCACCAATTGAGGCGATTAGGTACGAATAAACTAGCTAGCTTTAACCTTATCCTTCATTAAGTTTTTGATTTCCTTTTCAAATCGCTCCTCACTATATTTTTTAGACTCCTCATGCGCATGTTTCCTCATTAATATATAATCCTTTGTCGATAGTGATTCCAACTTTTCAATTGCACCAAGTAATGACTCAACTATAAGATCACTATATAAAAAACCGTTATGACCGTCTATTACGGTCTCAAGTAATCCTGCTGATCCATATGCAATAACCGGAACTCCATAACTCATTGCCTCAGCTGGTGCAATTCCAAACTCCTCATCAACACCTGCATTAAGGAATGCTTTTGCATGAGCATATAGATCTGAAAACTGGCTATCATCAACTCTACCTAAAAATTCAATGTTTTTTGAGGCTATGCTTTTGAGATAATCACCGTCTTTGCCAGTCCCGACTATTTTAAGCTTAAAATTCCCTTTCAAAGCAGCATCGATTAGTAACTTGATATTCTTTGCCTCAACCAACCGAGAAAGGGTTATATAGTACGAATCTTTATGAATGTCTTGCATGTAGTCAACACCCTTTGGCATTGCAACAGGAGGATATATAACAATTGATTCTCGTCGATAAAACTTTTTTATTCTCTTTTGGGTCTCAATTGAGTTTGCTATTAAAATGTCAGGCCGCTGACTTCCAATATAATCCCACATTCTCAGGAAATGATTTATTAAGTGTCCATAGATGCGAATTGGCCAATACTTTTGCCAACTCATCGCCGTTGCATAATAATACAAATATCGAGGTTGATGATGGACATAGGAAATATGAAGTGTTTGTGGCCTTGTTAAAATTCCCTTACACATATGTCCTCCAGATGATGAGATAACAACATCATACGCACTAAAATCGAATGACTCCCAAATCCAAGGATCTAAAAATCTCAATGGCGAAATTAGACGACTTATCCAAGGGATTTTCTGCACCCAAGATGCCTTCAATGTCCACTCACGCCAATTTGGAGCATGCTTGTCAAGCTGACTTGGGGTATATAAAGCTGTATATACATCACTTTTAGGGAAGATCTTTTTAAGCAGCAAAAATACCCTCTCAGCGCCACCAAATTCATGCAACTGATCGTGGACCAATGCGATTTTCATGTTTATACATTATACTGATACTATGGATCCGATGCAGGCTATAATCATGGGACTTGTCGAAGGGATCACTGAATTTCTTCCAATTTCCTCAACTGCACACATGATTATTACGGCAAAAATTCTTGGGATCACTCAAAATGCCCAAACCGGATTCTTTGAAATCTTCATCCAAACCGGCGCTATTCTCGCCGCCTTCATTCTCTACTACAAAATGCTCCTTTCTCATAGACATTTGAGTGAACGTATTATCGAATCCTTTGTCCCAACGGCGCTTATTGGAATTTTTGCCCATAAATACATTAAAACGCAGTTATTCCAATCTTTACCTTCTCTAGGCTTTTCACTGATTGTTGCGTCGATTGTTTTTCTCATTGTTGAGGCATGTATTCGACACAACAAAATTAATCTTAGTAAAACTCTTGGAGACCTTACGCATCGAGATGCTTTTATCATTGGTGCTGCTCTGGCAATCGCAATATTCCCGGGAGTGTCAAGAGCAGGAGC
>CAYNEP010000080.1:0-4388 GCA_964396255.1 uncultured Gammaproteobacteria bacterium
TGATTAAAGTTATGGCAGGGGAATTAACCCCATCTCAAGATGCCATTATAGATAAGGCAATTGTCTCCGCTTATAGGCAGAAGGGCATCGCCGACGACCCATCAACATTCTCAAATACACCCCCTCTTCTGGAAGATGTGTATAAATTGCTTCTTGGATATGAAACGCAGGAAGGACAAGATCTTGCCTATAGATTAGAAAAGTTTGTGCAGGGTTCTGCAAGTGGAATTTTTAATAGTCAGTCCAACTTTAAGGTTAACAACCCATATACTGTATTTGGAATACGAGATCTTGAAGAAAACCTACGACCAATTGCTATGTATGTGGTTCTTAACTATATCTGGAATTTAGTTAGAACAACTCTCAAGCGCAGAATCTTAATAATTGATGAAGCGTGGTACCTTATAAAGCATAAAGACTCCGCCGACTACTTGTTTGACTTTGCAAAACGTGCCAGGAAATACAACCTTGGACTCACAACTGTAACCCAGGACGTTGAGGATTTTTTAAGTACCCAACAAGGAAGAGCAATCCTTACAAATTCAAGTCTTCAAATATTGCTAAAACAATCATCTGCCGCTATTGAATTACTTAGCCAGGTATTTAATTTATCGTCAGGTGAAAAACAAATTTTGTTATCAGGAGGGGTTGGGGAGGGGTTATTTTTTGCGGGTCGATCACATGTTGCAATGCAGGTTATCGCATCAGAATCAGAAAAAATTCTCCTCTCAGGTGAATCCTCCCTTACTCCTCAATCTCCTCTGTCCTCAGAGGCATAATAATATGAGTAAACTCAGCTCCCTGGTCTGTCTTAAACACAACAGGGGAGACTGGTGATGTCAACTCAATACGACATTTTTTTGTGGTGTGGGTGTTTAGAAAGTCAAGTACAAAGCGATAATTAAACGCAATTTTTATATCCTCTCCTTCATGAATAATAGTTTCTTGTTTTGCATAGGAACTTATACCCTTTTGACCTTTAGGTTTTATGGTGACTTCGTTTTTAACAATATCAAAAATAATTATATTCCCCTGTTCTCGTGCAAAAATAGAGACAGCTTTAAGATTTTTGATAAAGAGGGAGGCATCTAACTCAATGACTGTTGTGTATTTAACAGGAAGGACTTTTTGATAAGGTGGGAAATCTCCCTCTATGGTTCTTGATACAAGGGTTTTTGTTCCAAACAAACACTGAAATACCTTTGTTTCTTTTGAGTATTGAATAATAAGGTCTCCTCCAGTATAAAATGAGAGCATTTCCTGAATAAACCTTGCCGAAGCTATAAATAACCAATCCTCCATACCAGGGGCATCATAATGACTAATTGATAATCTAAACCCATCAGTTGTTACAAATCGGATCATCTCGGACTTTGATTCAATAAGAAGCCCAGTTAATACAGGCCTTGAGTCGTCTTTTGACGATGAGAATAATACTTGAGGAATTGCTTTAACCATTTCCTCTGTAAGTATTATTTTTTCTGACTGGTCTATTGAGGGAAACGTTGGATAGTCCTCTATTTGAAATAGACCAAATTCTCCCTGCATTGTCCCAATTGAAAATAATAAACCAGATTTTTCAAGAGAAATTGTTAAATCTCCATTGGGAACAACATTTAAAAATTCAAGGGCTTTTTTAGCATCAAATATTGCCAAGAACGATCCTTCATCATCAACTGCAACCTTTGCTGAGTAGAAATCATTCAAATTTGATGATTTTATTGTGAGGGTTTTATCTTTAAGTTCTATAAATACTCCCTGAAGACTTGGAATAGATGAAAGTTGCGATGATGTGAATTTAAAAGCATGGGAAATTTCGTTTTGAAATAGTTCCTTGTTTATTGTAAGTTTCATTATTTAAGTTATATGTATATATTAGAAGTATTAGTATGTGTGCATAAGTTTATAAAACACTCTTCATATTTGCAATGGATTGTTAGAACAGAAAAAAACTTCAATTGCTCTCTGTGGATAACATAAAGGGTTGTATGTGTGTATCATAGACTATTAATTATTCTGTCAACTTCACTTTTAAATCTATCGTTTATCATAATTTCATTTTGAATTTTATCTACTCCGTGCATGATTGTTGTATGGTCTTTGCGTTTTAAAATAAGCGCTATCTCTTCATATTTCATCTTTAGCTCAGTTCTAAGTAAATACATAATTATTTGTCTCCCTTTTGCGATCTTCTCCTTTCGAATAGGGCTCTTAATATATGAGGGCTTTATATCATAAAAAACACAAATTGCTTTAATTATGTCAGATGGAGACAATTTCTTAATTTTAGTCTCCTTTTGAGTTCTTATTTCGTGGGTGGCAATGTCATTTGTTATTTGATCGGACTTATTTAGCAAGAGAGACTTAGAGTAGATATTTAATATTGTTCCTTCAAGTTCTCGTGAATCCTCAACCCCTTCGGCTATAGTTTTAACAGCCCCAATGTCAATTGGAATATTACGCTGCTTTGCCTTAATCATCACAATGGCACATCGAAGTTCAAAATCAGGTTTTTGTACATCAATCATAAGACCACCAGCAAATCGTGATTTTAGTCGGTCCTCAAGACCCGAGATCTCCTTAGGTGGCTTGTCTGACGTGAGTACAATTTGGTGATTAATTTGCACCATGGAGTTAAATGTGTGGTAGAGCTCTTCTTGAATATAGTTTTTACCAGCAATAAACTGAATATCATCTATTAATAAGACATCCAGAGTTCTATATTTATCACGAAAGAGTCTTGTGTTTTTGCGTTTAATAAGCTCAATCAAATCGTTAGTAAACTCTTCAGATGTGCAATAGAGCACCTTTTTCTCTGGTGTATCTATAAGTATCTTATGACCAATAGCGTGCATGAGATGAGTCTTTCCTACCCCTACCCCACCATAGAGAAAAAGAGGGTTGTATTGGATCCCTGGATTTGAAGCAACAGCATATGAGGCTGCGTGAGCAATTTGATTTGAATTTGAAACCGCGAAGTTATCAAATGTATAAAGAGGGTTTAGTCCTGCTTTTGCAGAGGAAGCCTCATGCGAGTCTTGATAGGACATAAGAGGAAGTGTAGATGTATTTTTTCGTACTCTTTTCTCCTTCACGAGCACAACCATTTTCATTGGTTTTCCTTCAAACGCAGATAAGAGCTCCTCAATAAGCTCTCTCTTATTTTCAAGTAAGAGCTTTGCCCCTTGATTGTCGGATTCCACAACAAGGGTGTTGTTATTATCACTCAGTGGGGTGGTTTTTTTAAGAATTGATGCAATTACCGGGCTTCCCAGTTCTTCAGAGAGAAAAAAAATAAACTTTTCCCAGGCGATCATTTAATATGTATATGTGGATAACTTATCCACAAATACTAGATAAATGTTATACACATTTCAACCACATTTATATATGACTTACGATAACAAACAGAGCGTATGCGCGTATTTCCATTTCATTCTTATATAAAACTCAAAGAGGGGGTCAATATATTTGGGGTATAATACTCCTAAATTTGGGCCGGTAGCTTAGTTGGTAGAGCGCCGCGCTGGCAGTGCGGAGGTCAGGGGTTCAAGTCCCCTCCGGTCCACAAAGATGTTGGGGGTTATTGGACATGAAGGAAGAAGCTTAAGACGCCATCACCATGATCGATATATTTAATCTTTATCGTTGCACCACTGCAATTCTGACTTGAGGTATACAGGGTTCCATCTGAAGGGGCACGTATAACATCACTTGTTCTTGAAACCATATCGAGTCCTGTATGAATGCCCCCACTATATGTGTATCTCCATGAGTATGGAGTATGTCCAAATCCTTGAGTTATAATGATTGGATTGACAAGAGGCCAATCCCATGACCCACGACCACCCTCTCCTCCAGATAAAAATTCCAAGGGATCTGCCCACTGACCCCCTCGTCTTACCTCAAAATGCAAATGTGCTCCTGTTGAGCAGTGAGGGTAGCCAGTATTACCAACAAGCGCAATTGGGTCGCCCTTTTTAACTGGACCAACAACAGCCCCCGTTGCAACTGCTTTTTCAATAGCCTGAAATTCTGCCAGTGCTTGTGATAGAAGCTGTTGATATTTTTTTTGATCATTTTGGGTTGTTTCAAGGAGCGTCTGCTTTTGTTTTTTTTGAGAGTCAAGCTCAACCTTTTGTTTATTTAGAGATTGGGTAAGTTCTTCAAGTTCAATTTTCTTCTTTTCTCGCAACTCCTTTTGCTCCTCATAATTAAATTTGGTTTGCTGGAGTCTATATGCGATCTTTTGGTCGCTTTTTTGAGCCGCTTTGAGATATTGTGCCTTCCCAACAAATGTACTTGCGCTGTTTGAGTCTAAAAAAACTTCAAATAACGATATATCTTTGCTTTTATAGCTCTCGGTAATCTTCTGCAGAAGGAGTTCT
>CAYNEP010000081.1:0-4378 GCA_964396255.1 uncultured Gammaproteobacteria bacterium
AGCTAGAACTGTGAGTCGGGTGGGATTCGAACACACGACCAAGGGCTTAAAAGGCCCCTGCTCTACCACTGAGCTACCGACCCAATGTCAACAATTTCAAGATCTAATTTTATCATACATCACACGCTAAATTAGCAATTGAATGCCATTGTCAATTTTGCTATGCTTTTCACATGTCATGCGAAGAGAAAGCTGCAATTCTTATTCAAACCCACAAGTATATTTTTTCAAGTAGTTTTTTTCTCTCATATGTTGCATTTGTTTTTGTTGGATTACTTTTATTGTTAGTATTTTTCAACAAACGTGAGAGAATTGCCAATAAAATATCCTTCCTCGTTGTGTCTCTTCAAATATTTATATCCCTCATGAGTCTTTCATTGCTTTCTAAAGTTGAGAGCTATGCACTTTCTTTTAATCAATATAGTCTTTCTATGACCTTTATCATATTCCCACTTTGGTACGTGTTTTATTTTATCCGTCAGAAAGATGAGTCATTGCTACTTAAGGCGATTGTGCTCGTGCCATATGTAATTCTATTCCCTGTAATTTTCTATTTGGGGTATACTTGGATACTTGAGCAGATGGTTTTTCAAGGACGAATATGCTTGGGAGTAAGTTGTTCGCTCTGTCGTTAATATGAATACAACAATAAATACATTAAAAAATAATCTTAGGGTCGTAACAATCGACACTGGCTCTTTCCCTTCCGCAACATGCATGCTGCTTGTGGGTGCTGGATCTCGCTATGAGAATAAAGACAACAATGGCATTGCTCATTTTTTTGAGCATATGGCATTTAAGGGATCAAAAAAATATAAAGATGCGTTCACAATTTCATCAACGATCGACAATTTAGGAGGCAACTTTAATGCATTTACCTCAAATGATTACACTGGCTACTATGTAAAAGCACCTGTTGAGCATTTTGAAACTGTTATCGACTTGCTATCCGACATGATTAGAACGCCAAAATTATCGTCTGACGACATTGAGCGTGAAAAGGGTGTGATTGTTGAGGAGATTAACATGGGTAAAGATAATCCAGCTCGAGAAGTGTTTGATGTTTATGAAAAACTTTTATACAGAGGCAATCCACTTGCAATGCCAACGATCGGCTACAAAGAAACAGTAACAAAATTCACTAAAAAAACATTTAGCGACTACATGAGTAGTCTCTATAAACCATCGAATATTATTTGTGTCGTAGCTGGTGGATTGAGTCAATCAGATAAAAAGCTTGAGTATTTTCAAAAAATTATCAATGATAAATTGGGAGATTGGGAAGATAAGAAGACGGTCGATTTTATTCCATATGTAGGGACACAAAAAACACCCGGTGTATTTATTGAAAAAAAGAAAACTGAGCAGGTTCACTTCACATTAGGTTTTAGAACATTCTCATATTTTGACAAGAGACGACATGCGCTATCAGTCTTGACTGCAATATTAGGCAAGGGAATGTCATCGAGATTATTTATGGAGGTTAGAGAAAAAAGAGGATTGTGTTATTACATTCATAGCTATACAGATCTTTACGCAGACACCGGTTCGATGTTTACACATGCTGGTGTGCGTACTGACGTGAAGCAAGTTCAAGAAGCAATCGCTGCAATTCTAAAGGAACATGTGAGCATTAAGAATGGAAAAGTGACGCAGGCCGAGCTTAAGAAAGCAAAAGAGCTACTCAAGGGTGGTCTATTGTTATCTCTTGAGGACACATACAGTGTTGCCTCATATTTTGGACGAATGTTATTGTTGGAGAAGGAGATAAGAAATCCAGTTGATCTAATTGCATCAATTGAGGCTGTTACATTATCTGATGTTGTCGAGCTTGCCTCTGAATTATTTATTCCTGAGAATCTAAATTTAGCATTTATTGGCTCTCTTTCAAAAGAGGATGTTCTTGATGCTATCAGCCTTTAGCGTACCTCTGCTTATTTCGTTTATCTTTATAATAGGATTGTGCGTTGGTTCCTTTTTAAATGTTCTTATTGATCGATTGCCAAATGAAGAGGGGATAGGTGGTAGATCTCATTGTGATCATTGCAAAAGAACGCTAACCTTTTTTGATCTAATCCCAGTTTTTTCATGGATATTGTTGGGTGGAAAGTGCCGGACGTGTAAGAAACGTGTTTCAATCCAGTATCCATTTATTGAGATAGTAACAGGTGTTGTGTTTGTGTTGACCTGGATGTATTTCGATCCATATTGGTTTTCCATACCAAACATGATTGGGTATTTTGTACTTGTTTCATCATGTATTGTTATTGTTGGGGCAGACTACAAATATCACATTATTCCAGACTCAGCTACAGTTGCATTCACTATTGGTAGTTTTTTAATTAGCAGAGGTGGTCCTATTGCATCGCAGCTATCAGGTGGAGTGGTTTTGTTTATGGTATTGTTTGCAATCTTTGCACTGACCAAGGGCAAAATGATGGGATTTGGTGATGTGAAGCTTGCGTTTGGGATGGGAGTGCTATTTGGCATAGTTAATGGTCTTCTGGCATTGTATCTCTCATTTGTTGTAGGCGGAATAGTCTCAGTCTTTTTGTTACTCAGAGGGAAATCTGGACTTAAAGATAAAATTGCATTTGGGCCTTTTATGATAATGGGGACGATTTTGATGCTTGTATATTCACGACAGGTGCATGAGATAATCGGGAAAATGTTCTAAATGAAGATGGGCGGGGACGAAGCGAGTGTTTTATTTCTCGTTTGTTTTGAACATGAAGTCCTCATCAAGTTTGTGATAGTCCATGATCTCATCCTCAGTAAACCATACTTTGATCTCGCCCTCAGCCTCATCAGGTGATCCCGATGCATGAATGATGTTGTAAAGTGGTCTGAGTTGTTCGTTTGCTAGCTCAACGTTATCGTGTGAAAAGTCACCTCTAATTGTCCCAGGATTTGCGACTGATGGAATGGTTGCGCCAACGATTTTTCTAACTACAGCAATGGCATCGTACGCCTCTATAACGATTGCGAGCGTTGGGCCGCCTGTGACATAGTCAACGAGCCACTCTTTAATAGCACGCCCGATCTCAATGGCATCATCAGATCCAAACACTGTCTTTGGGTCAATTCTGCGTTTTGAATAATCATCTAGCGTTCTATTTCCAACAACACTCAACCATTCATCCTCACTAGGATAATGGTCGATGACCATTTGCCTACTAGCCATAAGAAACTTCATGGCAACAATTTTTAGACCTGCTCGTTCAAATCTTTGAATGATCTTTCCGTTGATTTGACGTTGAGTTCCGTCTGGCTTTATTAAAATTAACGATCGTTGTTTTTTCATATGCTTTATCTGATATACAAATGCTCCATTAATGTAACATAATCCTTAAATTCATAACCAGCAAACCAATAATCAATTTCTCGATTGGCCTCCTCAACAGATCCTGACGCATGAATAAATGTCTTTACAACGCGATCTTTCAACGTTGCAAGAAGTGGTGAGTCAAATCCATATGCTGCATGGAGTGTGCCAGGGTCAGCATCAACTGGGAATGTGTGGCCTCTCATTTTGCGGGCAACTGAGACTGCATTTGGCCCTTGCCATGTGGTTACAACAATTGGCCCTTCAAGCCAGTATTTAATGAGTCTTTTTCGTACTTCCTGACCAACAGAGAGTGCGTCTGTTTTTTTAAAATGGTCCTTCGCGTCAACTCCAAGATTTTTAAAGTTAGTTAAGGTTTTGTTTCCCATCTCCTCAATCCATTCTTGACTATGAGGGTAATGATTTTCTATGGTTTTCTCATCTGGCTGAACCATCTTGCATGCCATAAGCTTAAGTCCAGTTGACTCGAGCGTGTCAAAAACTATGCCGATGAGTCCTCGTTGGACTCCGTCTGGCTTTATTATAATGAGTGTTTTTTCCATTCTGGTTGTATTATAGCAAAGATTTCGTTTGCAATTGAATCAATAGAGCCAGATGCATCAACATTGATCCATTTTGTCCAAACCTGCTTATCTATGAGTCTTTTATACTGTTTGTAGGTTTTTTTAGTAAGACTAAAATCATTCTCGGTCCAATTTTTTTGCTTATCCTCACCAAGCTTACGCTTTGCAGCTGTGATTGGCTCAACGTCTAAGAAAATAATCATGTCTGGAACTGCAATTTTAAAATCCGATGCAAATCTGAGCAATTTATTCATTGGAAATCCAAAAATTGTTTGATAGCAAAGCGTGGTTGAAAAGTAACGGTCGGCAATAACTATATCTGTTTCCGTTTGTTTTTTTATACTTGGAGAGTCGATAGCAAATTGTAATGAAAAAAATAACGTTTGGGCCTCAACATCGAATGGTTTATCTTGATATAGAAATTCCTTAATAAGAGGGCCAATATTTCTAGTGTAGTCAGGATATTTAA
>CAYNEP010000082.1:0-4361 GCA_964396255.1 uncultured Gammaproteobacteria bacterium
CAGGACGCGGCCATCTGAGAGAGCGTGTTGAAAAATGTTGTGTGAGTGTGGTGAGTTTAACTGCATCTCCTTGCACTGTGATGCCAATGATGGTCCCATCTTTTCCCAGATTGCTGGCAGGAATTTCCTCAGCGGCTGCCGCAAGATACAGCACAATTCTGTCTAAGCTAATTGGGGAGTCGGCAATGTGGGCGACGTAGGCACTCATGAGGAGTGAATTATATCATTCTGTATCAGTACTGATGCTGTGTGCGATGGGTGTCTGTGAGCGTTAAGCCTTTTATCACTATTAAACTCGCAAAGTCTTCACAGCCTCAAAAATTTCATCTATAACACTCTCCCAATCTACAGGCGTGTGCATTCTAGGCATCAGCTGTGACTCAGCATCTGCAAAAAACACCTGCGACTTTACAATATGTGCTTTACTATAATGAGATTGTGACAAGTATTGTGTATGAAAGCGCCTCTGAAAACATATGCTATGCAAGATACATAGACCGAAAGTTGCTTGACTTTTTACTGAGTGTTAATTTGGGTAGCAACATGTGTAGTCTGCTCGATTCATCTTCGAAAACAGTCATCATATTGCTGGAAAATCACCATGCTCAATGATAGTTTGCACGATATACTGTTGATGATCTTGCCAGTTGAGTTCTTCGAGATTATCACCCCAAAAGTACTTTTTGATGGTGTCTTGAAGAATGACTTTTGATTGCGTCATTATTGACCATATTATACCATTGTTACAAACATCTTTGACTGGATCACAGGGAAAAATAATTTAGATTAGTTTCCCCAATGTTTGTCTGTCCCTTGAGAATGAATGGAATGCCAACTAGTTCTAACCTTGTCCCACACTTTTTGTAGACATGCACAGCTGTTGTTGCAAATTCACACTCACGCAAAAGCTCCTGACCCAGATCAATCCAGATTCCATTTTCTGATAGCAAACTCAAGACTAATTGTTCAAATCTATTCTGAACTTCAGGCTCTGTCCCCAATTGATGCCTCACAAAACTTGAAAAAACAAAATCTACTGGTTCGCCTGTGTGTTTTAGCACTTCATCCCTACACACTTCGAGATCCAAAACTGAGGCTTGAACAAATGGAAATGTAGGGTTTGTTGCAACTGCTGAGTATCTTTGAGCAAGCTCTAGGGCAGAACCTTTATTATCCGCAAGTGGCCAGTAGCATGCTTGTGCCCACGCGAGAGTTTTTTCCCTAGGTTGTTTATCAACCCCTACTGCACACCTGAGTGAAATGTTGCCCGCATACTGAGCTATGTCTGCTTTTCCTGGAAAATCTGCTTCAAGAAATTCATCGCTGCCAAGTAAGGGTAAGGTAACATGCAGTCCGGTACCTAAATCAACGCCAACCAATTCTTTTTTTGTAGCATTTCTAAAATGATGACCGAGAATATACTCAAGAGGAAGTCCCCTCATTGGTGAGACAATAACTGGAGATCTCCAAACTGATTCTTTAAATACTTGCGCAGAATTAGGGTGTGACAAAATTTCTAAAATGATGCTACTCCAAACCTCTGCATCAGTTGTGCCATATAGCTCCTCATACTCTCCATCCATGCTTTGATAGGAAAGGTGAATAGCAGCTACTAAACTGCCGACGACCGTTTTTATTTCTCCCTTACTTCTTGCCAAAGACCAATCAACTAATGTCGCAATTTCATTGAATGTACCAAGGAGTGCATTGGCAAGGGCAATCATTTCCGGTTTGTTCATTTGAGTTGCCTGGACAATACTCTCTCTTAACTTGCCTTTGACAGCCTCTTTAAGCGCTGTAGACTCTAGGTCGAATTTTTCAAGGTAATACATTTGGTGGATCAGTTGATATGGGCTAACTAGCTATTTAGTGCATATTATATCAAATAATGTCACCTTGATTGAGTACAGTATAATCTGATAATTCATATGCTGAGTACCAAAAATGCCAGAACTCCCCGAAGTAGAAACAATCATCCGTAAGTTACACCAGCACATCGTAGGTAAGACGATTGCAAAGGTGCAACTGCTACACCCCAAGAGTCTGCACGGAGAAGCCAACACTTTGCAGGGAAAAGTTATCCAAGACGTTTCGCGCAGAGCAAAGATCATCCGAGTGCAGTTGCCGCGTGAACTCAATATCCTAATTCACCTCAAAATGACTGGACAGCTAATCTACACCGATCCAACCACTCGGATTGGCGGTGGTCACCCCACTGATGACTGGGTTGACGCTCTGCCAAGTAGTCACACTAGGATTATCGCGCATTTAGACGACGCTGCCACACTGTACTTTAATGACCAGCGTCTGTTTGGGTGGTGGAAGATTATGGATGATGCGCAGGTTGAGGTAGAGTTTGCACGATTAGGGCTAGATATTATTGATCCGCGACTTTCTGCACAGGATCTTTTTACAGCGTTTCAGCGGACTGCCATGCCTGTCAAAGTAGCGCTTATGGATACTCGCTTTGTCAGCGGTGTGGGCAATATTTACGCGTGTGATGCACTGAACCTGGCACGAATCAATCCGTGGCGACCAGCTAAGTCACTAACAAAAACAGAAGCATCAAGACTATTTGATGCTGCACAATCTGTGATTCGATTGGGCATTGAGCTGGGCGGGGCGACGATCCATGACTACAGAGACGTGGATGGGTTTGCCGGCAGGTATCAAGATGAAGTTCTGGCATATGGGCGAGAAGGGTCGCCATGTTTTAATTGTGGTGCCAAGCTGGTTAAGAAAAAATTGGCGGGTCGGGGGACGTATTTTTGTCAGGTGTGCCAAAAATAAGTCCTCATTGTGAAATAGACCTATAATTTGTTATATTTATGCTATAATAACCGCTTTGATATACAAAGATGTGCAAATAGCAGTACAACATGTCGTTTAGTCTCAAAGAAACAGCCCTGTCATTTTTCGGCTTAAATCCTAAAGGGCCATTTTTACAGCGCGATGATTTTAAAGCATTGGCTCAAGTAGCGGAGCCAGCTATTCCAGAACTTGAGATGGCCATGAAGAATATTGAACTAAAGAGAGTGCTGGCAACTCTATTGAACTTTGTTGGTGAAGTTTCAGCAATTGCCTTTATCAATCTCATAGCTTCGGGTGATACTGAACTTCAAAAAAACTATGTTATTCCATTGGCTTTGCTAGCTTTCGTACCTCCAGTTGTTCGACAACAATTGTCAAATGCGCGATTCAGATTGAATGATATAGCAGTCCAGAGAACCTTTACTCATCTACACACCTCTGATGAAAGTCTGAAATATTCTGATAAACGGCACATGCTTGGACCATGGCAGAGTCAGGTAAGTTCGATGGCTAGCGCTGAGCTCCAGTTTGGTAATCAACCAGAAAATAAATTATTTTGGCTATCCGCACAGCTTCTCAACTTGGCGTTACTTTTTCCGGAGCTTTCACCAGTCATTTTGGGACAGTGGGTACTCTCAGTTTTCCAGATAGCCGGGAATACAAGGGTTTTTAAAGATTTGCAAACAAAGTTTCAGTCTGTGGTTCAAAAGAATAATATTGCTTTAAAGCTACACGGTAGAGTAACAGACGCTGAAAGAGTCGAAGAACAAAGCGCGTTAAAGCGCGTTGTTGCTATTACCACGGTTATAAATGCCATTACTACTTCAACAATCGTGCCGTTTATTTGGGCAGTAGCAACTGGTGCAAGCTTAGCAGCAAAAGTTTCTTCATCGCTTCTACCAGTTTTGAACATTGTATCTTCTCAAGTTAGCAATGCATTGGGAACGGCTATTGGTGCTCATCTAATGTTTACTTCAGCACTTATAGGTAGATCAAAATTGGCAGATATTATAGACCAAATTAAACAAGCAAAAGTCATGAGTCAGAATCTAGTGGACAGAGAGTTGCACAGAGAGAGACTATCAGGCGAACTTTCAATAGATGAAGTGTTTGCTAAAAGAGGTATTGCTGTTCCTGATAATCAAAAGGCATTATTATTCGCACAAGTCAATGTTCCCAGACCAAAAGACAATGAAATGCTTATCCAGGATCTGACGGGCTATATTCTTTTGAGCGAGGGGAAAATCACGGTCATTTCGGGAGGATCGGGCAAAGGCAAGAGCTTGCTAGCCGAAACAATTTTACAACGATACCTCAAAGCGACAGGCAGAACTGGTGTCCTTAATCGAAATGGAAAGATTGAGGATATTCGCGATGGGTCAATTACTGGCAATGAATATGGTACGTACCTCAATGAAGATGACATGCCTGGTGATATGTATTGGGCTGATCTTGCACTCCCATATAACTTGCAGGTTGCATTAATTGCCACAGAAGGTTTCGATTTTCAAGATAAAAGCATCATAGAGTTCTTGAGGATGAGCTGGGGT
>CAYNEP010000083.1:0-4318 GCA_964396255.1 uncultured Gammaproteobacteria bacterium
CAAGAAACATCAAGGCCGTCAGGAACACGATCATTTAGAACAAGCATCACGTAATCCGCCTTGCTATCAGCAATAACACGCTCAATCGACTGATTAAATCCGGCTGGGTTCTTAGACAAAAGAATCACAAACTCCCGGCCTTCAAAAGTAATACTTTCACCTCTCCCAAACGCAGGCTCAAAACTCAAAACTTTCTCATACAACTCAGAAACTGGTAAGTCAAGAAGCATTGATGATGAAAGTAGAGCAGCGTTAACATTATAAATATTGTAAACACCCTTAAGAGGATAACTTTTCATAAATATATTCTCATGCTTTGCATTTGTATATTTACACTTTGAGCACAAATATTGTCCGAGGTGCGAATATGCTACCTCTTTAAATATGAGAGCACCTCCGCATACAGGACAGAAAATAGAATCAACATCATGCGACAGTGCCGCTTTCTCATAATATTGAGAAGGGAGCGCAAAATATGACGTGTAGTGATGTGTCTTATACCCCAAATACCTTACAAGAGGATCGTCTGTGTTAAGAACCAGAGTAGTTTTCTTTTTATGTGCAGATAGACATTCACGCCACTTTGTCGCAATTGTATTAACCTCCCCGTATCGATCAAGCTGATCACGAAACAAATTAAGAACAACAATCTGTGTAGGATTCACATGCGACAAAACGCGACTCAAGTTGTTTTCATCAACCTCAAGTATTGCAAAGTCATAGGGAAGTGATCCTGTTACTGTACAGTTTTTAATAAGGGTTGACGCAACACCACTAAGCAAATTAGCACCCTCAACACTTCTAAACACTCGTCTAGCCTTTGACTCAAGTATATGTTGAATAAGTGCACTAACCGTAGTTTTCCCATTAGTTCCAACAACTAAAACAATCTGAGTTTTAGAATGAGAAATAGTATGTTCCACAAACTTTGGGTCCACTTTTAGCGCTAAATGTCCAGGCCATGTTGATCCCGAACCCAAACGAAGTGTTTGCACAAGAAACGAGGCAAGCTTTAGAAAAGGAATAAGTACACGACTCACATGTATATTTTACAGCAAAAAAGAGCTTTATAACTCAAGCTCTACAAAGCACGAAGCGCCTTAATCCTTTCTTCAACTGGAGGGTGTGTAGAGAAGAGTGAAACAAGCCACGAAGTTTTTCGTCCACGATCAGCACCGAATGGATTTTCAATGTAAAGATGGGCAGTAGCAGAGCTCACGTGATGCATAGGTCGATTGTACGAAGATATCTTTTCAAGCGCACTGGCCAAGCCCTCTGGATAACGAGTTAGCAAAACCCCGCTGCTATCAGCCAAAAACTCGCGTTTACGCGATACAGCAAGCTGTATAAGCATTGCTGCAATTGGCGCAAGAATAGCAGCCACAATTGCAAGCAGCATAGTAACCCCACCACGATTATCGTTATCAGAAAAAAGCATATTTCTCATGAACATGTCAGAGATAATTGCTATCGATCCAGCCAGAACCGCCACAATTGCCATAAGACGAGTGTCATAATTCTTAACATGGGACATCTCATGTGCCATAACTCCCTCAAGCTCCGAATCATTTAGAAGATCAAGTAGACCAGTTGTTGCAGCAACCGCAGCATGCTTAGGGTCACGCCCCGTTGCAAAAGCGTTAGGAGCAGCCTCCTGCATTATGTAAACCCGAGGCATAGGAAGCCCGGCTGCAATAGACATGTTCTCAACAATTCGATACAAGCGAGGATTGTCTTTTTTCTCAATCTGCTTCGCATGAGATATCGAAAGAACAATCTTGTCAGAGTAGTAATAAGACACAAAAGAAATAATTCCGGAGATAATAAGCATCACTCCCACAAATGAAAGTCCATATCCTAGAAATCTTCCAATAAATGTCCCTACGAGTACAAAAAGCACAAAAAAGAAAACCAAGTAAAGTATGGACTTGATCTTGTTGGATGTAACTGAAGAATATGCAGTAGTCTTAGCCATGCGTGTGTGAATAGAGGACAAATTAAGAGAATGTGAGCTTAAAACTTGACTTTGGGTGTCTCCCGTTCTCCTGGATCTGCTTCAAAGAACTCTTCCATTTTAAAATGGAACATCTTTGCAATAATCATTGTCGGAAACTGCTGAATACTTGTGTTATAAGCAAGTACATTTGAGTTATAGAACTGTCTTGAGTAAGCTATCTTGTCCTCAGTGTCAGAAAGTTCTTCTTGCAGCTGGATGAAGTTTGCAGATGCCTTAAGGTCTGGATACGCCTCAGAAACCGCAAAAAGAGTCTTAAGCGCATCAGTCAGCATATTGTTAGCAGCCGCTTTCTCAGCAGGCCCCTTAGCTTTCGTTAGTGAGACACGAGCATCTGTGACTTGAGTAAGCACGTCTTTTTCATGCTTTGCGTATCCTTTGACAGACTCAATAAGGTTCGGGATAAGATCAATTCTACGCTTAAGCTGTACATCAATAGATGACAAAGCTTCACGAATGCGCTCACGCAGAGTTATAAGGGAATTATATGAGAACCAAAGGTAAAAAGCGATCAAGAGAATGATCCCACCAACAATTAGAAAAGGGATTGGAATATTCATTTCAACTCAAATTTTGCCACAATCAGGGCACAATGTCAATTGGCCCTATCCTTTCATCCATTTCTCAAATTCTATTAGAGGAAGTGTGTTCACTACATTTTTCTTCGTACACCATCCGCGCCTCGCAACTGCAACCCCGTACTTCATCAGAGAAAGCCCATCAGAACTGTGACTGTCGGTGCCAATTATGACCCGACACCCCATATCAATTGCCTGCTTCACCATATTGTCAGGAAGGTCTAGCCTCTGTGGTGCAGAATTTATCTCAAGTGCAATATCACGCTCGGCACAAAACCTCATTACCTCAACCCAATCAGCATCTGCCCCAGAGCGCGAGTTTACAAGTCTTCCAGTAGGGTGTCCGAATATCCTTACTTTTGGGTGGTCTAAACCCTTTAAAATCCTCTTTGTTATCTTTCCTCTTTCTTGGGTAAATGAGCTATGCAATGAGACAATGGCCACATCAAGAAGTGACAAAACCTCATCATCTAAAGCCAAGTCGCCATTTGGAAAAATATCAACTTCAAGCAAATTAAATACTCGAATACTTTTATTGTGCAAATTAAACTGTTCAATTTCTTTTGAGCGTGACTCAATGAGTTTGAGCATCTGGGCCTTCGTATGACCCGAGACACTAGGATTGTGGTCGGCAAGACCAAGGTACCCATACCCGAGAGCAGAGGCTGATGTGGCCATTGTCCCAATTGAGTCGCGTCCCATATCATGGCTAGTCTCAATGTCAATTGAAGAGTGAGTATGCAGGTCTCCTTTAATATCAGAAAGCTTTACTAGATCAGGGAGTTTGTGTTTTAAAGCAGCCTCAATCTCACCTCTGTTCTCGCGAAGCTCAGGTGGAACGTAGTCTAGTCCAAGAAACTTGTAAAACTCACGCTCATCACTAAATTCATGCAACTTGTCATTTTTAGTCTCCTTAATCCCGCGCTCAGAAAGAGAAAAGCCCTGTCTTACAGCCCGCTCCCGAAGCGCTACGTTATGCTGTTTTGAACCCGTGAAATGTTGAAGCAGCGCGCCAAAGCGAGCCTTAGGTTGTACCATAAGATCTACTTGCGCACCGCCTGTTGCAATAAACGAAGCACTAACTGGCCCTTTCTCAATCATCTCCTGAACTCCAGGGTATTTTACGAAGTGATCAATAACCGCTTTAGGATCATCAGAGGCAACTGCCAAATCAACGTCCCCGATTGTATCCCTCATTCGCCTCAAAGATCCAAGTGTCTCAACCTCAGTTACAGACTTATCTTTTTTCAAATAAGCAACAATCTTCTCGGAAACCGCATGTGCATAAGGAAGTGCCATACGACTTGATTTGGACTTACCTGAGTGACAAAGCTCAATTCCAGAGAGCAAATCCAGAGCACTTTTCTCACCAAACCCGTCAAGTTTTGCAATAGACCCATCACGAGCAAGTTTCTCTACATCAGATATAACATGCTCTGGATCCTTTAGATGGAACGTTGTGACCAGTCGATAAGCTTTTTTTGGCCCAAATTTTGGAATATCAAGAAGAGGAAACACAGCAGGTGGAACATCTTTAGTTACCGCGTCAAAATGTTCCACGTGCCCTTTTTCAAAAAGCTCGACAATGTATGAAGCAATTGAAGCCCCAACACCAGGAATCTTATCCAGTTTTTCCTCTTCGCGAAATATATCCTGAAGTTGAGTAGGGGAGGAGTCAATAGCATCAGCTGCTTTGTTATACGCAATTATCTGAAACCTATGCTTT
>CAYNEP010000084.1:0-4217 GCA_964396255.1 uncultured Gammaproteobacteria bacterium
CTTTTCGGTCAAACTCATCTTCAATAAGCGAAAGCGTTTTCCTATAATTTATTATCTCTTGAACATCTCGTGGTCTTCCAATGATATCTAACCCATGAAGTACGTTCTTTGCCTCTGTAAAATTGAGCTGGTTCCCCTCAACGTGAGTACCATGATGAGCAGTTCTAACAATTGCGTCCTCTCGAAACTGCTTCTCCCACAACGGCAGTAATGGTGCGTCCGATATTACTTGCTTTGCCGCCTCAATCTGACCAATATTTTTTAGAATATTGTTAGTAATTTGAAATTGAGGGTTAAACATATTATTTTCCAAATCTTCTTTGGCGCGCATCAAACTCACTCAAGATCTGATCGATAGTGCTGGTTGTAACATCGGGTAGAAAATCTTCAATAAAAGCAAGCTCGCTATAGGCACTTTGCCATGACATAAATCCAGACAGTCTCTTCTCACCGCCTGTTCTTATAAGCAGGTCTGGATTAGGAAAAGGAATAGAGCCAGTATCTAAACACTCCGCAAAGGATTCTTCAGTAAATGGCTTATTGGGAAATCTTTCAAGATGAAGATTACATGCTCGTATAAGCTCATCATGTCCGCCGTAATCTATTGCAATATTCAGATACCGACTATCAAATTCTTTTGTTGCATTTTCACATACTTGAATTTTCCCAACAACAGCATCTGGAAGTCTATCTTTTCGTCCTAAGTGGTTAACTCGAACTTTATTCTTAACAAAAAGATCGACATGCGAATCCATTCCCAAAAATAGCTCCATAAGGGGATTAATCTCCTGTTCAGATCGTTTCCAATTTTCTGTCGAGAATCCCCAAATCGTCACAACAGAAACTCCTCGGTTCCATAAGTGACGAGCAATCTCAACAATATTGGAATAACTCCTCCTATATCCCTCGACAATCGGGACATGGCTTTTGTGAGCCCATCGTCGATTACCATCTAATATGATTGCAACATGATTTGGAATAGTTACTTGTTCAGCCATGAATGTATGCGTGCGTACGTTGATTTGTACTTATATCTATTATACACTTGAGTTTATGGTCTATGCCATCGAGATAAACACTACCAACTTCCCAGCAGCTAAAATAAACTCTTTTGCCGCCCTCCTAAACACCATGATACCGCTCGCGTTTGTTGTCATGACGCTCTTGTTTATGATCTACCTCATTTGGGGAGGTATTGACTGGATTCGATCTGGAAACAACAAAGAAAATACGGTTAAGGCGCAAACAAAATGGCGATATGCCATACTGGGATATGTCGTTGTATTAGTAAGCTTTTTACTTGTAAAGGTGTTAGGATTTATCGTACAAATTGATTTTCCTCTATGAAATTAGCCGCAAATATTGATCAAATCTTTGGAAAGGTGACTCCTCCACCTGGGCCTATTGGCATCTATCAGGACCCCGTTGTTGGCTTGGGCAGATTCATCATTGTATGTATTCAACTTTCGCTCATTGTTGGCGCACTCTTTTGCATGATTTATCTTCTATGGGGAGGTATTGACTGGATAGGATCGGGAGATGATAAGGAAGCATTAAAAAAGGCGCAAACTCGTATGAGAAATGCATTTGTAGGAAGTATCATGCTCGTTGTTGCTTTGGTTATGTTTGTTGTTATCTCTGGAAATATTCTCCACATCATCGAGCCAGTTGGTGGAGGATTTGAATTCAAACTTCCTCGTTTTTAGACAAAAAAAAGACCCGATGCTGGGTCTTTTTTAAGATAAAACCATTTGATTAGATTGAAAAGCCGTATCAAACTTTAATTCCCTAATGTACACGCTTTACTATCTTAGTTAGCAGTATACAACATTCAGTGCTAATGTTCAATATGCGTTATGTTAACTAGACTGCTTAAGCTGTTTTAGTTCTTCTTTCAAATTCTTAACCTCGTTCAAGATATTCATCATGGTTGCATTAATATCGGTCTGTAGCTGTTCATTTTTTTTAGTAAGCAACGATTCTGTGATATATATATCATCATCGGCTTGGATCTCGTCAATATCTGCTGATATCTCATCAACGTCGGCAGATATATCCTCAACCTCTTCTCCCAAATCCTCAACTGAAGTCTCGATCGCCTCAACGTCAGCCTGAATCTCATCGAGATCCTCGCCAACGTCCTCAAGACTCTGAGTGTTTCTATTAACAGTCATCTGAATGAATAAGGACAAATAAATTGCTTCAAGAGACACTGCAGTTGTTAAAATAAGCATAATCTTTTCAAAAGATATGCCAAAAAATCTTAAGAAGAATATTGCTACAAAGAACACAGTATGCACAATAATAGATGTCGGACTCCCTGTCCACTTAGTCATAGCACGAGATGCAATTTCGAATGTAAATTGCTTTTTCTTTTTTTTCATAGTTAATCTATTCAACGTTTAACTAATAAATTTCGAGGATCAGGCGAAGTGTGTGTTGTTACTTACAGTATTCGGTCAAGTTCGTAGTTAGATAGTAGTATGATACCATTTTATACAGTTTCATGCAACCTAACAATAATATTACACCTTTCTTATTCTACGCCTCACTCGCTCTATGGTACTTGAAAGCACATACCTCATAGGATTTAATACCAAATCCTGAGCATGTAGATATGAAACATCATTCCCACCAAATCCGCGTTTAAAAACCGAAACTCCATAGAAGCGATGATCCTTTGCATCAGGTGGCGCAACCCCCCAGAAGTTATATCGAGTCATTCCTCTTCTTTTAGCCTCCAAAATCGCGTTCCACTGGATGAGATATGCACCTGGATGAGATCTACCCAAAGGAGTACTTGCTCCATAATGATACACTGCCTCTTGTCCATAATAAATGACAAATGCCTGAGCCAATAACTTCTTTTCGAAAAATGCACTATACATAAGCACGCATCCTTCCGTTGCAAACACTTCAAATTGCGTCATTAAATAGCGTCTTGAGAACGGAACAAAACCATGACGCTGAGATGTTTCGATCTGCATTGTATAAAAGCCCTCAATAGCTTTTATATCGGTCGAGGTTGTTATCTCGATTCTCTCTGACTGAGCCTTTCTAATCTCATATCGTGTAGTTTTTCTCAAATTTTGCATGAGCTCATCCTCGGATTTGGACAAGTCAAGTTGTGATGTTAACTCTGCATGCAAATGCATTGGAGCATCAACAAAGCCATAACTTGAAAAAAGATCACGTGCGAAATCATCGGTTAGCAGCTGCGGACGAACCCGCACAAAGACACATTGAAGTTGACGAGCAACAGTTCGGACTGCATCAACAAAGCTTTGAACGACATCACTATCATGCCTGTTGATAATTGGTCCACCCGGTATTGTTAAATAACGCCCTCGCTTTGCGTTCTCAACAATACCCAACATAATACCAACTAAATCGTCATTTTTATAAAATCCAAGTCGCACCACCTCATGACCAAGATCTTTGTGAAATGCACCCCAATACCATGATTGTAAAAAGTTCGCCTCAGATGAGGATTTGATAAAGTCCTCCCACTGATTTTTTTCAATTATTTCTCTTGATGTGACTGATGCCATGAGTTAATTTTATTGGCAATACGCGTTGCATGAACGGGTGAAATTGCTCTATGCGTTGGTAGATTAATAATATCATGTGAAAGTGATTGCGCAATTGGACACTGTTGGCTATAGGTTGTGTGAGATAAATATCGACTTGGGGCAATGGGTGCGTCGTACCAGATATCAGCAACATGAATTCCGCTTTTCTTCAGGAAGGCAATCAGACTCGCTCTTCTTTCTATTGTTATAAAAAAGCGAACGATTGCCGCATTATCAATTTGATTATTTGTTATCTTCGAAGTTGCGTTCGCGTAGATTTTATTTTTATAGATTTTTGCTATCTCACGTCTGTGAGATAAATTTGCATAAAGATACTCAAATTGAGTATATATTGCCCCGCAGTACCAAGAAGGAAGCGAATGAAATTGCCCTTTCTCTCCACCTGCCATTGGGACTGATAAAATGCGCAGTTGTTTTGATACTATGTGTAACGACTTACCTAATCCCGATGTATATGATTTCCTAATGACATAAGTCAGTATTGGATAAAGCCTGTCCTTGAGTTGTTGCACATAAGACACATTTGCTAATTTGGGTGGGGTCGACGGAATATATTTATCATTCCTAACAACAAGCGCCCCGCCGGATATACCATCAATTAGCTTATCTTGACTAAATGACAAC
>CAYNEP010000085.1:0-4206 GCA_964396255.1 uncultured Gammaproteobacteria bacterium
CGTTATTTTTTAAAGAGATTATGAATGTAGAACATAGAGATAGAATCCTGTTTATAAAAAACTTTGATCTTGCGGCTACATCAACCTTGACCCAACTATTTAATGAAAGCAATCAGATAGTACTTCAGGGGAATTGCAATATGTTAGACAGACCTGAACTCCTTATGAGTATGAGTTGGCATACAAAAATACTTTTTGATTCAATACCTGGTGATAGCACCTCACTACCAAGGCTTGAAAAATATAAATCGTTTTTTCAAGACAAAAAAATGTCAGGAGTTCTTTCTGTTCGACAAACTTAAAGTAACGCCAAGGCCATCCCAAGTAATATAAATGTCGATAGCACCGATGATCCTCCATATGAGATAAATGGTAGTGCAACGCCAGTTACAGGCAAAATCCCTATATTCATTCCAATATTCACAGCAACTGATGCAAATAAGATAGTTGCAGTTCCCAATAGGAATAAAAACACATATAGGTCGTCTTTTTTTGCAAATGCGTGCCTTATTAATCTAAATATCAGTATGGCAAAGAACAAAATAACAAGGGCCCCTCCGAAAAAGCCAAACTGCTCAACAAGCGACGCAAATGCGAAGTCTGTATGAAATTCAGGTAAAAACTGAAATCTAGATTGCGTCCCCAATCCTAACCCCTTCCCCCATAATCCTCCTGACCCAACTGCAATAATTGACTGTATGATGTTGTATGAAATTCCCAAGGGATTAGCCTCTGGATTTAGAAAGCTAATAATTCTAAGTTTTTGATATTGATGCAAAAACTGCCACAATATGGGCGACGAGATTACCCCAACAACAACTAAACCGATAAAAAACTTCGCCGTTATGCCAACGTAATATAATGTTGAAAGAACAATAATCATGTATAAAATGGCATTTCCAAGATCTGGTTGGTGAATAATAAGTCCAATTGGAACAATTGATAGCGCAATACTTTTAAAAAACTCCCTACCACTCTCTCCTCTTTGACGACGTGCAAAGATGTGTGCCAACACTGCTAAGAAGAATGGTCTAAAAAATTCGCTCGGTTGAAGTTTGAAAAAATACAAGTCTATCCACCGAGATGAACCTCGAACTGCTGGCGAGACAAATGAAACATAGAGCAAAAGCCCACACATTATGCAATAGATAAGGAACACATTTGACCTTATTAGTCCTGGCCCAAGCTTATAGAAAAAAAGGAAGGCAGCTATCCCCCCGACTACAAATATGCTTTGCTGCAAGATCAGATCGCTTCGAATCCCAAATAAATTGAAGTTGCCAAATATTACAAGTCCGAAAATACTCAATAGTATCCATTTGTCGATTTTTTTTATCACGTTCGATTATTGTACTGGACTGACTTGAAGTGAATCACCTTGTGTAAGCTTTGACGCACCTACTGCCTTTTTTATCATTTCAGAGTAAGCTACTGGTATTGATTGAGCAACAACATCCACCTGTTCAGATGTCTTAAGGCCCATTTTTTTTCTCTCAGCTTGGATGGCGCGAATAATTTCTCGAGCTAATCCCTCCTCTTCAAGAGCCTTAGTAAGTTTTGTATCAAATACGACAGAAATTTCACCTACATCACCTACAACAATGCGAATTCCCTTTACATTAAGCTCATCCTTAATGACAGCACTTAACTTATCTGATGTCGCTGGACTCGCAAATGATTTGCCGTGCGGAATTGTGATAGTTACCGATGAAAGCGGTTGTCTTAGCTTGATACTGGTGTCTTTACGCACTCTGTGACCAACCTCAACAATATCTCTTGCTATATTCATATCATCAAGTAAGGCTTGATCAAATTTTACTACCTCGGTTAACATCTCCAAATGTACAGATTCCCTTTCAGTTAAATGCCTATAGAGATACTCTGACAAAAATGGAGATAGCGGAGCTGATAACTTTAGGTATGATGTTAGTACGTAATAGAGCGTGTTAAAAAAGTCACGCTTATCATCACCCTCAACATCTATCCGAGCTCGACTGCGTCTAACATACCACCGTGATAATAGGTCTATGAAATTCATCAAATGTGATGTAGCTGTGACCGTATCGTAAGCATCAAGCGCTGCTCTAACATCGTAGTTTAGCTTGTTGTAAAGGGCCATAATCCAGGTATCGAGCACATTAGCAGACTCTGATGCTGTCTGCCAACTCGAGTCTATCTCGAGTTTGTACTGACCATCTTGAGAGTATGTTATTAAATAATTAACAACGTTCCAAAGTGGAAGATGAAATGTTTTAATTTGTAACGCATAGTCAGATTCAGAAATGACAATATCCTCTCCCTTCATGATCGGACTACCCATTAAATATAATCTCAGCGCGTCTCCTCCATATTTATCAAGAAGTAATTTTGGATCGGGATAGTTTCCAAGGTTTTTACTCATTTTTTGACCATCAGTTCCTAAAATAACCCCCTCAACGCCGACATTTTTAAATGCATGTTGTTCATAAAGTGCCGCTCCAATTACATGGAGTACATAAAACCAAGCTCGAATCTGGCCAGTATACTCAGCAATAAAGTCGGGTGGGAAGAAGTCCTCTAACTTGGCCTGTGCATTAAATGGAAAGTGTCTCTCGGCAAAGGAGGCGCTACCTGCTTCAATCCAACTATCCAAAACCTCAACAACACGCTTTGCACTCTTCCTGCACTTAACACATACTATTGTTACATTATCTATCTCAGGTCGATGAAGATCGGTTACTTTACTACCAGAGGCATTCTCCAGCTCTTCAATTGACCCAGGTACAAATCGCTCACCGCACGAACACTCCCACACGGGAACTGGGGACCCCCAATATCGATTACGAGAAATACACCAGTCAGGTGCCGCCTCCATGCTTTTTAAGAACCGACCATATTTGAAATGTTGAGGATACCAATTAATCGACTCGTTTGTTTTCTTCATCAACGGCTTCAATCGCTGCACATCAACATACCAAGCATTTTGAGGACCATAATAAAGCTGAGTTGAACATCGCCAGCAATGTGGCATCTTGTGTGTAAATTTCGTCTTGTTGTAAATTAATCCCCTGGTCTGAAGATCATCGTCAACGAGCTTATTTGCATCCAAATAAAACATTCCTCCAAATTGAGGAACGTGGGGTTGTATAACGCCCTCCTCATCGAGATGAGTTACAAGCATAATATTATGCTTGTTCATTACTGCCAGGTCTTCCTCACCATATGTTGCAAGTGTGACTATTCCCGTACCATCTGTCGACGTAACATAGTCAGCAGGAACAACTATAAATGCTTTCTTATCTTTATCAATATCGTAATAATCATAGTGTGGCTCAAATTCTAGTCCTATAAGTTTTTCACCCTCATACTCATCCTCTATTTCATATTCACCCTGTAGCATTTCAAGTCTATCCATTGCCAAAATGTATCGCTTGTTATTCTGTAAAACAGTGACATAGGTAAGACTAGGGTTTACAGCAAGGGCTGGTGTTACAATCTTTGTCCATGGTGTTGTTGACCAAGCAAGTAAATATGTATCGTCTTTGTCCTTAACTTTATAAGCATATGTTGTTGCATCATCTACAACATCTTTATAATTCTGGGCATCCATTGCCACTTCGAAGTTTGAAATTGGCGTTGAACAGTGTGGACAGTACAGCGAAACTCTAAGCCCCTTGTATATGAGTTTCTTTTCATACATTTGCTTAAATACCCACATTACTGATTCCATGTACGGCAAATCCCAGGTCTTATATGCGTTTTTGAAATCAACCCACCGTCCTATATGGTCAACATACCACTCCCACTCTCCTGAGATTTCGTCAACATACGTTTTGCACTCCTCAATAAACTTTCCCACACCTACAACGTCTTCAATATCTTTCTTTCTTTTGATCTTTAATTTATTCTCAACCTTATTCTCAATAGGCAATCCGTGCCCATCCCATCCCCACACACGCGCTACTCGAAAACCTTTCATGGTCCAATAGCGTCCAAAAATATCTTTATGAATACTTCCTAGCAAGTGTCCATAATGGGGCATCCCTGTCACAAATGGAGGGCCATCCAGAAATGTCCATCGCTTCGTATCAGGTCGAGAGTCGACAGACTTTTCAAATATCTTATTTTTCTTCCAGTAATCAAGAACCTCTTCCTCAAGTGAGGCAAAATTAGGAGATTGCGGTAGTAGTCTAAGCATGAGAAGTATTATACTGCAAAATACGATTT
>CAYNEP010000086.1:0-1320 GCA_964396255.1 uncultured Gammaproteobacteria bacterium
GACTGTATAAGTTTTTTGTCAAATCCATCATCAACTTTTTTTCTAAGATATCCGATATAAACGTCAACAACTCTAGTGTCGATGTCAGGAGAATAGAGCCATAATCGATTTAATATCATGGTCCTCGTCAAAACTTTGTCTTTGTGAATCATGAGGTACTCAAGTAGTTTAAACTCTTGCGGGGTCAGTGTTATCTCATTTCCTGCTCTGGTCACTGAGACCTTGTCTGTGTCAACAATTAAGTCAGCTACTTGTAGTTGTGTCTGCGGCAGGCTTTGGCTTCGTAGACGCGCGTTGATCCTTGCTAGCAACTCCCCTATCTCAAAAGGCTTACTAACATAGTCATCAGCACCAATATTGAGTCCTTTG
The DNA here is from genome assembly GCA_964396255.1 of uncultured Gammaproteobacteria bacterium. Lineage (GTDB taxonomy): Bacteria > Patescibacteriota > Microgenomatia > UBA1406 > HO2-37-13b > 2-01-FULL-39-19. Next base: position 370 of record CAYNEP010000086.1, read on the forward strand.
ATGATGTCGGGTGTTGTATTTTGAGCGGTAAGGATAATTATTGGTAGCTCAGGATATAGTTTTTTAGATTCTTGACATACGGTCTCTCCCCTAAGTGTTGGAAGCCCCAAATCTAATATCATCAAATCAGGAGTTAATTTTTGAAGTTCTTTCAATGCGTCATGACCGTCAAATGCAGTTCGAACGGTATACCCGTTATCTATAAGTACATCGGCTATATACTCTGATATCTCCTTTTCATCCTCCACCAAAAGGATAGCGTAATTCATATATCTATTATACACCCGTAAATAGCCTCTTACATATCTATTACCTTAAGCTTATTTGATCTTAAAACGAAACCTATAATCTATACTCCAAAGCATTATTTAATAATGATACATAAGGAGGTGAAATATTATGGCAACAACAACACACTACCAACCAATTGAACTAGAAGCAGAGGGAAGTGAAAAGCTTTTAGCAGGATTGGTTTTTTCAGCAGTTACCACGTCGTTATTTTTTGCATGCGTCGTTCCAATTGTGAGAACGTTAATGATATAACACATCACGATACCGATGGTAATGTGCGCATTAAGTTTAGATTGTGAGTAGAAGTTAGTTAGATGAAGAAGTCTGTGTGGTTACGTTATTTCCGGTGTTTGTTATGTTGAGAATTGAGTTAAGAAGATTTTGTAAAAGTGATATTGAGACGTTGTTACTATTTGCTTGTGTGACGGATTGGGTTGAGCCTGCTTGATTGCTTCCTGTTGATGTCTGTCCTCCCCCGATATTATTTGCAACTGTGTTACCACCAGAATTTGTCGTTATTGATGATACTTGTTTTAAACAGAGCATGTTTGATAAGAATGTGTTTATGGTTGTGCCACTTGATGACTGATTAATGATCTGCATGCCAGGTACTACTGTGCAGCCCAAAATTTGGCCAATTGGAAGTGTTGGAGTTGGAGT
>CAYNEP010000086.1:1420-4187 GCA_964396255.1 uncultured Gammaproteobacteria bacterium
CAGGTACTACTGTGCAGCCCAAAATTTGGCCAATTGGAAGTGTTGGAGTTGGAGTGTTAGTTGGTGTTGTTGGTGTTGCAGTTGGTGCATTGGTTGGTTGTTGACCATTGGTTGGCGTAGGGGTATTTGTTGGTTGTTGTCCTGATGTTGGAGTCGGCGTATTTGTTGGTGTTGCAGTTGGCGCAATGGTTGTTGGAGTTGGTGTATTAGTTGGGATGGTCGTTGGCCCGTTAGTTGGAGTAATGGTTGGGGTTATACCTATGGGGCACTCTCCAAGTGAGTCATTGCCCTCAACGACATGAGCTGTGTGCCCATTAATTAGTCCAGGATTTGCTGTACAAATGGTGACTGGATTGTTATTTATGTTATGACAAAAGCACGCCTCATTACTTGATTGTGCCTGTGTCTGTGCGGCACCAAGTCCAATAACAAGAGCTGTGACGATATAGAAAATATTATGGATATTTTTCTTACTCATGATTACTCATAAAATATAGCGCTATTGAAATTACAAGTCAAGTGACTATATGTATATAGTTATAAAACAAAGAAGATCAAACTCTGGCGTTCTGATATGAATTCAATAACAATTCTTTTTGAGTTTTTGTCATTCTCTTGATTGAAGCCTCTCTTTTCAATGCTTCAGAGAGCGTTGCAAATGATTCACTATATACAAGCGTGACTGGACGTCGTGATCGAGTATATTTTGCACTTGTCGTTTTGCCAGTTGAGTGATCACGAATTCTCTTGACTAAATTATTGGTCTGTCCACAATAGAGTGAGTTATCAGAACATCGAAGTAAGTAGCAATAGTACATATATTTTATTTCCAGTATCGAGTCCAATCTCTAATTATTTTCTTTTCTTCCCAGTCTGCAACAAAGTAACCCCCTGCGACCTTATGTGGATCTTCATTCTGTGATGGAACTATGCCTTGAACGTGGCACTTGATCATAGTCCCCGATCCTCCATGAGCGATGACCGCAACTGTTCTATTTTTATGTTTTCTCATAAGGCTGTCTATGCATGTGGATACTCGTTTTGACATGGTGTTTATTGGTTCCCAACCATTTACATTGTGGTCAAGATCGCTGTACCATTCCTTGACCGCTTGGTCGAATTGATCTGGTGGGATAAAAGTTCGACCTCGTGTTTCTCCCAAATCATATATTTTATGAGCACTATCAAAGGGTATTGAAAACTTTTTTGAAGCCTTCTCTGCCATGCTGTATGCTTTAAGTTCATAGCTAGAATATAGAACATCAACACTCGTCCAAAATTCAAGTTTGAATGCTTGTCGAACTTGTTTCCAACCCTTCTCTGACAAGCTCCACTCGTCAATTGGAATTAGCGGGTCTATGATAACTGCAGGATGTGTAATTACTATTAATTTAGTCATTTTGGATTCTTATTTCTGCTAGGGTCATCCTCTCTCGAGGCAGTGTTTGTCCTTTTAGATATCGCGCAAAAAAACTATCCTGATTAATTCTATTAGTCCGAATCAACTTCTCTTGTGCTGATATTACCCCTCTTGGGTCATCAACCCTAGAAATTGAATATGAATCGGCTTCAAACTCAGTGAACTTTGTAACACGAATATATAATATTGTTAATACAAGAGCGAGTATCAAACTGACGACATTTGATGGATACATGGAGAGAATTGATACCCCAATAATTATAGATAGAAGTTGAGCGGCGCCAAGTTTTATCCCATGACTCAAAATATAATGACCAGCTTCATGAAGAATGACCCATTCAAGTTCGCTCTTTGAGAACGACTCATACATTGAGCGGGATAGAATTATTTTTGGGCTAAAAGGTAGAGAACTTGGCATCATACCAAAAAGTTTTTGTGACTCAAAGATTGTTATCTTGTCTAGTTTAATTCCAGTTTTTGAGAGTAGTGTTTTACTGATCCATGCATCGCTAATTGTCGAGACGCCTTGTTTTTTTGAAAATGCAAGCGCAAATGACTTAAGCTGAAACCAATTACAAAGCAATAGGTATAAACAGATGAAGAGTAACATCATTATTCATCTCCTATCAATTGGACAAGATTACCATCAAGATCATAAAACGTTGCAAAGTATTTATCAAATGTTGGGGCCTTAAAAGGTTTTGCTAAAAATGTCACTCCCCTACTCTCGAGTTCTTTATATGATGCTTCAACTGAGTCGACAACAAAATTAAACATGTGTCGATGTTCGTCCATATTTTTTCCATGAACTTTTGAGTGTTGTCCAATCCACAAGTATACATTCCCCACCTGAAAACCAACCCCCGTGTCATTGGGGTGATTGATCTCCTCTAGCGTTTCCAGATCAAGTTTTTCGATGTACCAATTAGCTAATTTACGATAGTTATCTGACCAGATTAGAATTGCTGAGATATTCTTGATCATGATGGAAGTTTTTTGTTTGCCATTTGCAAAGCTGAGAGGAGTCCCATATCTTTAATCTCACCTTTCAAGATCATATTTTGCACAGTCTCAAGTTTAATTAATTCATATTCATTATTCTCATCGTGCCCTAGGTTCTGTTTTCCTTTATGTGTAGAGTCTATTTGTGCAAGTGCAACATATGCTTTCATTGAACAGAATGCCGGCTGAGCGTATATTTCTCCAAGTATCTCGATTCCACCAGTATTATAGCCAGTCTCTTCTTTTAGCTCTCTTTCAGCTGCATGCTCGGGAGTCTCGTTTTTATCGATCCATCCAGCTGGTAGCTCATATACAAAATCATCTACTCCCCGTCGATAATTCTTC
>CAYNEP010000087.1:0-4180 GCA_964396255.1 uncultured Gammaproteobacteria bacterium
CTCAACCGCTTTTCAAATGTGTCTGTCGAATAATAATACTGTACTTTTTTTTGGGAGTAATAATGCGCACATCCGTTTCCCCCATATATCCATGTAAATGAAGTATAAAGTGTAGGATTAAGTATGTCGCGCGCTTGACGCTCTGAAAATTGCACAAGGTACTCAAGTGTTTTTTCAGGCTCCTCACGCGCTCGCATTACTATTGCAGTCCTTGGGTCTGTTGAGATCTTGTGTTCAAAGAATCTATTTTCTCTAGTCGTCACATATAATCCATCAATTGCAATGAGGACAAATATAAAAGCAATTATAAAAGTGTTCACTTTAAATATCTTGAACAATAAATCAAGACACCAACCCAAATAGATCACTAAAAATGGAAATATGGGAGCAAGATACCATTCTATTTTAGTTTTAGCCATGGTAAGCGCGATAAATGGCAATACAATGCATATTGCAAGCTGCACTAGTTCCCTGCGTCTGAGTACCTTCTTGAAGGATCCAAGACTTGCGATACCAATAAATAACCAAGGGAATGATTCTCTCAAGAGTTGCTTTACATAAAACAATCTTCCCCCGAAATGAAATTCAATTGGATACCTTGATCGCTGGATAATGTTCTCAAGAAAATAAACCTTGATGAACTTTTCGCCATATATGAGATATTCAATTAGTAGCCACGGAGTTGTAAAACAAAAAAAGCTCACAAGAGTGATTGCAATCAATCTCACACTATTCTTCCTTTCAAAAATAAGTGTAGATATAAATAATGCAACTAGAAAGGGCATGGCTCCAAAACCTTTTATGAGAACTGCAAGTGAAAAGAAACCACCAGTTAGCACACTGCGCATCAAGATTGATTTTTGACTATTCCATGCAATAAAACCCAAAAATATGAAAAGGGTGTATGGAATATCAGTGCTAACTTTTGTAAAATAACGCACCAAAGTTTCTGATGTGAACAAGAGTATAACAGCAAACAATCCAACCCTTTTAGAGAAAGTTTTCAGACCAAAGTAATAAACCGATGTAAGAAGAGATACTGTTGATACAACATTAACAAGACGCAATGCTGCATCGCTTTTTGAGAACATCATGGGGATTTGCAAGACAAGCGCGTATAGTGGTATTTTGTCCAAAATCACCTGCCCATTCCAATAACTAGTCAAAAAGTTATGGCTTATACTCATGCTTCTTGCATATCCAGCATATAAACATTCATCCCAATCCCATAGAGGTACTTTAGACAGAGTTGAAAGGGCTATTACTAAAAATCCCAAGAGAATCGTCAGGAAGATTCCATGCTCCCTCACGTATCTAACAATAGTTTTCATACTTTATGAATACTTGCCAGTGAGTTCGTATTGTTTAATTTTTGCGATATCTGCCAACGTCTCTAAAGAATCCTTGATAAAGTTGACTCTTTTTGTCTCCACATGCCTCCATTCAACTGGGATCTGTTCAATTACATACCCAAGTTTCCTGGCTAAATACAAAAATTCAAGGTCAAATCCAGCGGATACCGATGGTCCAAGAACCCGCCTCTCGGGCGTAAACACACGAAATCGGTCAAGAATCTTAATCGCCGCTGGTTTTGAAAAGCCTTTAAATCCGCACTGTGTATCAGTGACCCCTTGAAGATTTATTAGTAAATCCCGAATTATGACAAATCCCCTAGATTGTAACTGACGAAGAAATGGAGCTCCCTCGCGACGATCTCTAGACCCAATAACAACATCTGCCCCCTGATTAAATTTCTTAATCATTTTGCGAGTTTCTTCAATTGGTGTAGCCAAGTCCATATCCAAAAAAACCACATGTGATCCTGTTGCAGCACGAATTCCCGTAATAACAGCCATGGCTTTGCCACCATGTTTATTTTCAATAAGTCTTAGCTTGGGAAACTTAGGAAGATAATTTTTCTTTACAATTTGAGCAGATTGATCACTTGATCCATCATCAACAATAATGACCTCACAAATAATGTCATTATCTTTAACAAAGTTAACAACCTTATCAAGAACTCCTTTCTGCAAATTAAGTTCTTCGTTATAGCAAGGAATTACAAATGATAGCTTCATATTATCTAACAAGTTTATAGATTGTAACATTATCACTCTTCCATGTCGCGACTACTTTGGTTGGTGCAAAAAACGCTATGTCCCAAGTAGGATTACCAATAATAGTGTCACAAATTGACTCGCACAGAACAAAAAGCTCATCTGCACGATCAAGCGAATCTTTTTCTTGAGGTTTATGGCCAAGAACATCTAGAAAGTATCGATATGTATAATCTGAGTATCTCTCTGGAAGCGCTGTTATCTGGTACTTACTCGTCTTTATATGGGGGACGATACTCTCTGCGACACGCCTTGCATGTCGTACCTGATAGTTTGGATGTCCATTAAGAAAATCATATCTACCTATCGAAAAAAAAGAAAATCCAATCAGAAACATTGCCATAAAGACTTTTCTAACATTGCTTGGAATTATTTGGAGTGAAATCCATATCGAAGCAAAAAAATATAGGTATACAACCGCTAGATAGTGTGAATACTTTGGTCCACTATACAATGACAATCCGACAAACGTCCACAGAAAATAAAACCCTATCATTGCATAATCTCTGTTTTTCTTAAGAGCGAACATAAATAATGTAAAGAAGAGTGTTAAGACGACAATCGATGTTGTGGTTGTGAGTTCGATTGTGAAAATGAAACGCATCATTGCCTGAAAAACAGATATGAGTTCGCCAATTTTGCTTGATCCAACAGTTTGAGTTTGCGTGAAGAGATGAATAAAATTCTTACTATTAAGAAAGTCATGTCTGAGGTCAAACATAATCAGTGGCGAGGTCGTAAGCATAAATGATATGCTTGCATAAAATCCTAGCTTGATTAACGAGCTTCTATTTTTCTTCTCAAACAAAACGTAGAATAGAAAAATAAACGCAGTTGGCACAAGTAAAATTAGGGCAATATAGTGAAGCTGGATTGCAATTGATAGCAAGGCACCAAGCACAATAGCGCTTAATTTGTTTCTTGTTTTAAACAAATGATATGCAATAAGCGAAACTAGAAATGAGACCAGGGGCAGTAGATTTGGGTTCCAAGAAAAACGCGAAAACTCATGCATAACCGTTGCTGTTCCCGACATCACCAAAACAAACCAAGCAAACTGCATTGAAAAAAGCTTGTATGTAATTCTATAAATAACATAAAGCAAAATGCTTGAGGTTACGGCAACCCCAACAGCTAACCCGACTGGATCGAAATTAAACAACAGTAGCCAGGGAGCAATGAAATAATAGTAAAATGGGCCTAAGAATATTTGGCCAATAGATGTTATTGCTCCAATTGCCGGCCAATGCGTCAGCGTGACAATGTCTTTAATGATAATCGCATCCCTCCCCTGGTCTCCTAAAAAAGTAGTAAATCCATCGATCTTATAAAGGCGAATTGCCAAGACTGCAATAACAAACAGAAGAGACACGACATGGCTTCGTGTGTCAAAAAAACGCCTCATTAGTGATTTAATGTCAAGAGCCATGTGTTACAATTTTTCTAAATTAGACACGTGTGTTTACGATGAATTCATTATACAAAAAAAAGCTTCTTCCTTATCTTGCTATTTGTCTTATGACAATAATCACCTCTTTGATTATTTGGATGCCATTTATTGTAAAGAGCACAAACATTGGAAACATAAAACTCCCAATATCTGGCTTTGAAACTGTCAAATCAAACTGGGATGGCCCGCTATACATCATTGTAGCCAAGACCTGGTATAACCCAAATCATTCAATATTTAATGAGCCACCATTAGGTCTTTCCCCATCCTATTATCCAGCTCATCTACCCCTCTACCCATTAACAATAATGTCTCTTTCTAAGGTATTTACCTACCCAAATGCGATGCTTGCAAGTACAGTTATCGCCTCAATGATCTTGTTTTGTATATTTTATTACTTTACAAAAAAACATAAGTTAACAAATAGACCATTTCTATTAGTGTCAGTATTTATGTTTTGGCCTCGACTTCTAGTTGTCAGATCTGTTGGAAGTCCAGAACCACTCTTTTTAACGCTCATAATTGCGAGTCTTTTTCTTTTTTATGAAAAGAAATATCATTATGCATCAATTTTAGGAGCCCTTGCGGTTGCCACAAAAACCCCTGGTATTCT
>CAYNEP010000088.1:0-4142 GCA_964396255.1 uncultured Gammaproteobacteria bacterium
TTGACTCGCCTCATCATGCGATCTTCGTAAACCCCTGCATCTCTTGCGATTTTGAAACATTCGATAAGTGCAAGGGCGGCTTTGTGTTCGTATTCTTCGATGCTCATGGAGTCACGGCCATCATACATCATCAGGTTAAATCCCAGCGATGAAATCCCCAAGTCGGTAATTAACCATTTGATAACATCGACCAAACAGTCAACGTTTGATGGGGTAATGGTGCAAGAGACACCGACATCGACACCGTTTTCTTTGAGGATTCTAAACCCTTCGATGGTGCGGTCAAAAGACCCTTCTCCACCACGATCAACACGATGAGCATCATGGATTTCTTTCGGACCATCAATAGACACCGAAACTCTAACGTTGTATTTGGCGAGTATTTGAGCAAGCTCTTTGGTCGCCATAGTTCCATTTGAGTTCATCGTAAATTCGATGTTGGGAATCAGTTGGGTTGCGTATTCCAAAGCGTACTCAACTACTTCAGGGTTGAGAAGCGGTTCACCACCATAAAAGATAATTTGTGGCTCATCAACTTCCTGAATCTCTACCAATTTTGCAAAGTGATCAATGCCCTTTTTGGCAGTTTCTTTGGTCATGTTTGCATTTACTTTGGGACAAAGTGCTTTAGCAAGATAGCAGTAATGACAAAGCAGATTGCAGTTTCTGGTCACAATGAGATACATCAACGAAACAGGGAGATGATGAGTCTGGTGCTGGAGACCAGCAAGTCTCTCAGAGTCCCCCGTTCGATCAAGAAAATGTTCTTTTTCCATTGCTTCCAAAAGAGCCACACCTTCATCATGTAGATGAGTTGGCAAACAATTGAGTGCTTCGACTTTATCTTTCCCCTCTTGTAGCCCTTCAATGAGCGGCAGGAGGTTAGCTTCGACAAAGACAACTCGAAGCCACAAAGCATTATAGATGGCATAAGTTTTCTTCGGCTCAACTTCGAATAGATGGAAATGATCGGAAAGTAATTTGTTCAAAAGTAACCTCCTAGTATTTTGGGGTAAAAAGTTCCCCTAAAACAAACTGGGTTGGGCAGTCTGCCTTAGGGGGTTTGGACTTACTTAACGAACTTGAACGACAGGCTTGCCGTCAGGGACAACAGAGCACTTGCACTTGCCACAACCACCACCACATTGACAACTACACTTACATGCAGCTCCACCACAGGTGCAACTACAGGCACAGCTGGGGCTACAAGCGGCAGCGTGAGCCGAATGTGAGGCTCCTGCGGTTAAGGCAGCGAACTGAGCTTGACTGGGAACTTGGACCATAGGACCTCCTTGTTTTGCAAAGCACGACCCCAACCATCGTATTGAGTGATGCCGAATTTGTAAAAGTTCAATCAATCCCTCGGCAATTAGGATCGGTTTGATTGTAACAGGAACTAGGCGGATATGACAGGCTTTATTACTTCAAAAAACGATTTTACGTCCTTTATCTTTGATTTATCTTTGAACTTCTTGGAGAATTCGGCCACTTCTGGGTAAAAACTTTCGACGTTCTCGCCAAACTGCTTAAATGCTGGTAAATTCAGCATCAAGTCGTTAAACCACTCGGAAAGAAGCCAGATGGTGTGTTCGTCTTGAGAGTTCTTAAAGTCAGACTCATGAAGATCCAAGTAATTGAAAAACATAAAATGGAGCATTTCGTGGGCAATGATGTAGTTAGTGCGATCAGAGAGTCCTTGATATACTTGAAAAGTCTTGTCGTCCAAGAATCTGGGGTTGCAGTCAAAGATGGAGAGATAACAAATATATTTCCCATCTGGCCACACAATACCATCAAAAATAGAGTCTACAGCCGAGAAGTAATCTTTGGATGAAACACCCCACTCACTCTCAATCTTTTTTAACTTATTCTCAAGCTCGACTTTATGATCTGAGTAATATTTCTTGGTAAAGTCGGCTATTACCACCCTCCTCTCAATATCCACAACCTCTTTTGCTTTGGCAAGTTCTGGGTAAATGTCGATAATTTTCTCTCGTCCAAAGTCTACTCCACCAGCTATCATATCCATAAACTGAAACGCCATTTCATTGTCGAGTTCGATGTAAAGCTGGAATTTTAGTTTTGGATAAATCATTCAAGAGTATTTAAAATGGTTTTAAACTGTTATTGGTGTAGAGAAGTATATTTGCTTGCAATAAACGCTCTATAAATAAAGCCCCACATTGTAAGGGTGATAAAAGTAAAAATAATAGCAGGGGTTACGTTGCTGGGGAATGCTCCCAGTGTTGTTCCATACCTTAGCACCCAATACATTCTCTCAACAATGAAAAACAATAAAAGAAAGACAGAAGCATTTTTGACACTCATCTTGGTTAGATAGCCCAAAACCAAATACAAAATGATTTCTACAATCGACAATGGCTCGATCACGTAAGACATTGTAAGTGATAATAACCACCAAAAGAAGATTGTAATTCCAGAGTATATGAGAATTGCGTTAAAGGCTTGGTTAAGTGTTTTTTGTCTTACCTCCATATTTTATTTTACACCGAACCAAGACCAACAGACCAGTCTAACGAGCAATGTGGGGCATTTCAGGAGGCCTAGAAGCCACAATCTGCCCCAGCTGATTCCTCATGGAAATTACCCTTTCCTTTCTAGGTTTGGGTAATACAAAGTTGAACTTGAACTCAATAAATCGGTTAGTATCCCACCCGTCCCCACAGTTAGATTCATCAGTATATTATCTCAAAAATTACAACCAAAACCAAACGCATACACCTCATGATAAAATACCCCAGCAACTTCACAATTTTCACACTCAGGAGTCAAAATGCTATTTTTTCTTGCTCAATCTACTCTTACAGCACTAATTTGCTATCAATACAACAAAACAGGACAGAGTTGGGTTAAAGGAACTATACCCCTTATCCTTTATATGCTTTTCATGATCTTTTTCACCATGCTTTTAATTTATTTAAACATTGAGCGCAACAATGCCGTCTTCTACACTGTCCCCCTCGACTTAATATTCACCGCATTTCTAAGCGGATTCTACATTAGGATAAAACAAACCCCTCACTAGAGGGGTTATTTATAAAAAAAGGAAAAAGCTGCAAGCAAGGAAGCTCTGCCTACTTCTATACAAAAGTTATCATTGTTAGTGTTAAGAATCTTTATTCTTACGCTGTGCCTACCTCGTTCGCTATAAATATTATCCAGTTCAAAAAGTAACTTTCTTCGCCACGGCTCCTTAAAGTCAAAACAAAACACCTTACAAGTAACCATCTTTTTCATAAGACCTAAAGTGTCAACAAAAAATTCTCTAAATTCCTGCTCATCAGAAAATCTGATTCCGATTTTATTTGGATAAACACGAACTACAGCACCAGGATCGTTCATAACATCAATATCTACATACCCTGGGTTCTGAACAGTTGTAATATTTAGCTCGAGTTGATCAATCCAATCACCATTACAATCAGCAAAAACTGCCATATAAACCACCTCTTGTAAAAGAATTTTCCTTTATTTTACTACATTCTAGGTTACTTTCCAGTCTTCTCTATTGCCTTCATTGCCTCCTGCACTGTCGTCATAAACTGGGCTGGGAAAATAATTGTCGAATTCTTCTCTACCGATATCTCAGCCATAGTCTGCAAAGTACGAAGTTGCAGTGCCACCGGATGCTTAGCAATCACGTCAGCTGCCTCCGCCAAACGCTGAGCAGACTGATACTCACCCTCCGCCGCTACCACTTTTGCCCGGCGCTCTCGCTCTGCCTCTGCCTCTTTTGCCATGGCTCTCTGCATGTTTTCCGGCAAAGATATATCTTTAATCTCAACAGCGGTAACTTGCGCACCCCATGGCTCGGTATGAGCATCGATTACTTTTTGGATCTGTTGATTAATTTTTGTCGTTTGTGCCAAAACTTCGTCTAAAGTAAACTGACCGACTACATTACGCACCGTTGTCTGAGAAATTTGGTTGACAGCGGAGTAAATATCATCGATAGCAATCACCGCCTTTTCGGGGCTAATAACCTTGTAATAGGCTACAGCGGCAATATCTATAGAAACGTTATCTTTTGTAATAATTTTTTGCGATGGAATCTCCATAGTTATCGTTCTAAGCGCCACCTTTCGCATTTGTTCCAAAAAGGGAACTAAAATAATTAAACC
>CAYNEP010000089.1:0-4137 GCA_964396255.1 uncultured Gammaproteobacteria bacterium
GCACTGATGGTTTCAATAATCATAATTACCTCTCTATTGTAAACAATTTCTCAACGGTAGTGCTAAAATACTTTGCAATTTTTAAGGCAAGCAAAACTGACGGGGTATAATTACCCTTTTCAATGGCAATAATTGTTTGTCGAGTCACTCCCACCGCCTTTGCTAGTTCTTCTTGGGTGACTTTATTTTTATTGCGATAGTCCTGAACATAATTACCAACAATTTCAGTCATGATATCGGTATTTTACATTAAAAGGACCGCTGATATCAGGTGGGATGTATTTTCTGATTGGTGCTGATTGCGGGACATGCACTACAGGAGTACTAACTTCTTTGAAGTGTCGGATTCGAAACGTATCTATGTCGATCCACAAACTCATAAAAAAATCCCGACTTGCGGGAATTTTTTGTGAGCTGGCACTGATTGAATATGTTACGAACTATTTTAAGGAAAATTTAAATAGTCTTTCTTTTTCTATTCAACCTTTAAAACCTGTATACTCATTATAACCTAAGTTCATCCCCTGAAGCATTTTTATTTCACATCTTTTTATACCTTGGCCAGCCCCATACCACCATGTTTTTTGAGAATCGGAAATGGGCAAGACCCCTCTCGTATGCGCGATATGATTTCAGAATGACTATTGACTTGCACACATTTAATGTGTATGATCTTTAGTAATGGATCTGTTAGGCTTTGGCAAATTTATAAAAAGAGAACGAGAGAAAAGACACTGGGAACAAGCAGAATTAGCTGCGAGAATGTCCGTAAAACAGCAATCAGTAAGCAGATGGGAAAAAGGTGATTCGCGCCCACGATATGATGACGTATTAAAATTAGCGGATATCTTCTCAATTGATGAAAGTGATTTGTTGCCTCTAGCGGGCTATGACACAGAAGGTCCAGATCAATCTTTTCTTCCTTTTCTACCTCTACATGATTTGCGTCCAGAAAATTTCGAAGCATTTTGCCGTGATTTTATTCAAGAGTTACATCCATCGGCTGATGTTCATCTATATGGCGGGCAAGGACATAAACAAGAGGGCATCGATTTGTATGCTCAACTCCCTAAGTCGAAATTCGACTATCAATGTAAAAGGCATAAACAATTTGGTCCTGCAAAAATAAAAGCTGCGGTTAAAAAAACGACCCTTGTTGCCGATCACCATTATTTACTCCTGTCGCGTCCAGCAACCCCTGATGCTCGAAGAGAAATTCAAAATCATCCTGGATGGACTCTGTGGGATAGAAAGGATATTTCAGACCAAATCTTCAGGTTACCTATGGATAGTAAGATTCGGCTTGTAGATAGATACTTTCGCGATAAGCTGAAGAGTTTTCTTGGGGTTGAGCACCCTTCTCCTTGGCTTACTCCTGAAGATTATTATCGTCCATTATCAGGACGCGTAACTTTATTCAGCCACGGATGGAGTTTTGTAGGAAGAAAAAAAGAACAAGACCTATTAGATAATTTTGATAATCAAGAAACAAACAATGCCCTACTTATTTCTGGACGTGGCGGTGTGGGTAAAAGTCGTCTCTTAAAAGAATGGTCAGAAAAGATAGAAAAAAAGAAGCCAGTTAGGTTTGTGTCTCAAGGAGTCGATATTAGACCCGAAGACATGGAGAAGCTACCCACAGGACCATCTTATCTAGTAGTGGACGACGCGCATGAGCGTGTTGATATGGCCGTTATTCTTAATGGAATCGCACGGTCCAGACAAGAGATGAAGGTTATTGTAAGCTCTCGTCCATACGGTATTGCAAGGCTTAAATCAGATCTTACAAACTCTGGTTTTGTTTACGATGCCGCTCAACTAATTTCCTTAGGCAATCTAACAGTAGAGGATGCAAAAAGTCTTTCGCTTGAAATTCTTAATGACCCAGAAGTTAAAGGTGACACTCAATACGCACAGCGTATTGCTGAGATCACTCGGGACTGTCCATTTTTTACTGTGATTGGTAGTCGACTAGTAGGTGAAGGGGCTATAAAGCCTGAATTGCTGAACAATGAGAAGCGATTCCAAGATGAACTTTTAAGTCGCTTTTATGATGTATTAACTGGAAAAGTAGGAGGAGTAAACAGTGAATCCATGGGGGGCTTACTAAAATTTCTTACAACTATTCAGCCATTTAATTCGTCCGACTCAAAGTTTCAAGATGCAGTAAGTAAACTGCTTAGTAGACCCAGTGATGAAATTATAAGAGACATCAACGCTCTGGAGGATGCGGGCATACTGCTTCGTAGAGGAACTCGACTTCGAGTTGTGCCAGATTTACTCGCTGACTACATCAGAGCTATTGCTGCTTATGATGAAAAAGGACAACAACCAACGGGCTACGCAGACCGTGTATTTAACACTGTAAAGGATGAGCTAGCTACAAACCTTCTTGTAAATATGAGTCAGCTCGATTGGCGCTTATCTGCCAATGGTGCACAGGCATCATTACTTCGCGAGATATGGAAGAATCTTAAAGATCAATTCAAAAGAGCAAAGATTTACGAACGTGCAGAAATTCTCAAAGCATTAGGAAGAATCTCTTACTACCAGCCAGAGCAATCGCTTGAGTTTGTTAGGCTGGCAATCGAAGATCCTACCGATGAGGTAGAAGACGATCTTAAAGGAATCAGAGACTCTTATAATGTGGTAACCGAAAAACTTCCTCCCATTTTGCGTTACATCGCCTATAATGCGGATTACCTAACGGATACATTGGACATTTTAAAAGAATTAGCAGAGAAAGACGAACGAGCTACAAATCCTCATCCCGATCACCCTATTCGAGTATTGCAAGATCTTGCCTCAATTGAACCTGGCAAGCCTGGAGCATATAACGAAGCAGTTGCAAAACATGTCATTGAGTGGTTGAAAAAGCCAACGATTGGCAAATTCTCGCCCTTCGACATTCTTGATACGTTGTTGGAAACTGAAGGTCATCAGACTGAAAGCAAGGGATTTACGATTACAATGAAGCCTTTCAAAGTTAGGCCTGAAGCTGTTTCTGGATTACGCGCTCAGATTGTGGAAGCAGCTTATAAAGAGGTAACTACTATGCCGCTTAAAGATGCAATGCGTGCGCTCAAGACGCTCAGCGCTGCACTAAGCTATCCACATGGGATTTTAGGACAGGATATTACAAGCGCAGAGAGAGATGCTTGGGACCCAGAAATAGTTTCTGTTTTGCAAAAGCTGGAAAAGCTTGTTGCGGATCCTAAAACTGATCCTTTTATTTCTGCAGAGGTGAGGGGTAGTGTCTCCTGGCTTGCTGCACGAGGAAGTGAAAAGACAAAAGCAGCTGCACAAAGAGTTTTACAAGCTATACCCACAGAAATTGACTACGAAATCTCGAGAGCAATAGTTGATAGTTGGGGTTGGACTTTTGAAAAGGATGATGGAAGCTTTGGTCGTAGTGAAGAAAAGCTATTTGAGTGGAGAAAAAAACTTGTCGATCAATTAATTAATAAGTATAAGGATAACTTCAAAGAGTTAATTGTGTATCTTGAAGGTCGGCTCGATACGCTTAATGCTGCACAAACGGATCGCCATTGGGATGCAGGTCCTTTTATTGGTTCGATCATGGAAGCATCTCCAGAATTTACCTCAATACTAGGAGATTATCTTCTCACAAATGAGAAATCTCCTTTAGTTGATTGGTTTGGTGGAGTTGTGGTTGTAATGTCAAAACACGACCGAAAAGCATCTTTAATTTTGGTAGAGAAAGCACTCAAGAAATCCGAACTAATTTATCACAGAACTGTAGCAAGAGCGTTGGGCTGGGGGCTATTCAATTTGGAGATTGTTGAAGAAGAGATTAAATACGTCAAACAACTTGCTTCATCTACCGATCCTTTTGTGCGCCGAAATATAGTTCGTGTTGTTAAGAGATTTCCCGATGAAAAAAAATCAGTCGCGTTAGATATTTTATTAAGTGTCGATATAACTGATGAAAAAGAAATTGCTGATGAGGTGCTTGGAGAATTTGAGGCACGCCACGGCAAGTTTAAGACAGAAGATCTTTTAAAGGAACAGTTAGACCATATCTTGAACGATCTGGTAAAGTGTCCATCCATTGATGACTATCACATCAATTTGTTTTTAAACAACATTTCCGTCACACATCCACTCGAAACTTTA
>CAYNEP010000090.1:0-4101 GCA_964396255.1 uncultured Gammaproteobacteria bacterium
TGGGAAAATTGTTCCATAAATACGCGTTAACATTGTGTTCTTTTCACTCCCCCGCCAGTAAGCACCTGCAATTGACAGTAGTTTAAAGTGTTTTAATTCTTTATCTGGGTGTAGGACATGTCCTCCCTTACACAAATCCCAGTAATCTCCAGATTTGTAAAAGGTGAGTGTTTCTCCATTATTTGAAAATTCATCGATCAACTCATGTTTATAGGGATTATTAGGATACTCGGCTTTTGCATCGTTGGGAGATAGTTCAAAACGTTTAAACTGGTCCCAACTTTTTATAAGCTCATGCATTTTTGCCTCAATTCTTGGTAGGTCACTCTCTGATATGGGGTGTTCAAACTCAAAGTCAAAATAGAACCCATTTTCAATTGCAGGACCAATGGTTCGCTTTGTGTTTGGGAAAAGATTCATGACTGCTGCAGCTAGTAAATGTGCAGCTGAATGACGTAAGTGATCTAAATTATCTTCTTGTTTCATATAATTTTCTTAATTTATAGTATATACAAAAAAGCCTCGCATTGTGCGAGGACTTTAAGCTTTTACAACAAGCTACATTCCCCGCTAGGGTTGTGTAGTTCTAGTTATAAAAAAGCTTTGTATCATTTGATGAGGATATTACTCTCTAATTATAAATCTGTCAAGCTATTTATTTATTTCGAACAATTTTTGCCCTAAGTTGGTTATAAGCTTTTGTAACGAAGTATTCGATAACGCCACCATATGCAAATGCAGCAACACCAGCTTGGAAATCTCGACGGGCAATGCCAATAAGTGCACTTGTTATAAGCAACACGCTGTTGTCTTTAATTAGATACTCTAGGAGGTTAGGATCATCATGAGAATACTTTCTGGTGACTTCATCTCGAGGTTGGGGTTGTGATTGTGCCAAGCCTTCATCAACACTCTCCATACTAGCAGTTTAGCATAATCTAAGGTATGATTTGTCTAATATCATGTTTAACTCAACTGAGTTAGTATCAGATCTTATCAAATTGCTACTTGTCTTTGGGACGATTATTGCCGTTGTGGTCTCGATAATACTCTACATCGTCAAGTCGATATTTGGAGGAAAAAAATAAAAGTGTGTGGGCAGTACAGGACTTGAACCTGTGACCTTTGCAATGTCAATGCAACGCTCTAGCCAACTGAGCTAACCGCCCGATATGAGCTATTATAGCATAGCCATGCCGTCAGATGAATAAACAGAACTTCGATTGATGTGAACTTTATTATATGAATTTATTGCACAGATCGTGCATTAGAAAGTTCTTGAGAAAGTGAATACTGAGTACCTTTCTTTTTTGTGTTTGCCATAAAAGCTGATCCTCTTTTTTTCTTTTTAGACATCATGGCAAGCATCCATGTGTTTGCCTCGCCCATTTTGGCTTTTAAACCTCGCAACATTTCAAGAAGAAGTTCTGCAAACCGAACATGATAAATGCCAGCCTTCTCAGGGAGTGATTGAAGAGCTTGATTCTCAATGCGTGAAACTTCAGCAATCATAGACTCATTACGTCTTTTGATTTCAGCGATTTCAATCTTTAGTTGATTCATTAGCTCAGAGAGCTGTTGGGGTACGACTTTAGTTTCATAATGATCAGAGTTTTTAAAGATAGTAAATTCTCTTCTAAAATTACCAGTAGCCACAGACTCCTTTTGAGCGGGTGGCTGATTTTGAACTTCCTGCGCACGAGTAGCATGTTCCTGTACTTGACTGGTTGCAGGTTTAGATTGTGTTTCGTAGGGGTTTTTGAATAGCTGCCCCAATGGTTTCTTGAGAGCCGATCCTGACATGGCCACAATTATACTACAGGCTAGTTAGAAAATCAACGAGTTTCTGTCTCCGTAAGACGATAGTATAATAATATAGGTTCTTTTCTGCCTCAGCACGCTTAGCTTCATCTGTGAATGATTTTAAGAGTGCTTCTGCGTCCTCTTTTGTTACTGTAATTCCTTCTTTATCAGCTACCTCATCAAGTACCATTTCAAGTTTATAGGTCTCTTCAATCTCTTTTTGTGTTTGGGCTTTAAGTTGTTCGTTGGTGATGTTCTTTGACTGTAGATAGGAATCAAGTGTTAACCCCAACTTACGAACATCATCAATTAATGCCGCAAGTCGTCTATTAACTTCACCCTCGATGATAAAGTCTGCAACGGCAACGTCTGATTGAGTAATGAGTTTTTCAAGTATCCCATTCAACAGTCTTGATTTCTTCTCTTCTTCCTTTTGTGCATCAACTTGCTTATCTTTACCAGGGACCCAAATGTCATCCTTTTTAGAATCATTTTTAA
This sequence comes from uncultured Gammaproteobacteria bacterium, assembly GCA_964396255.1. Taxonomy (GTDB): domain Bacteria; phylum Patescibacteriota; class Microgenomatia; order UBA1406; family HO2-37-13b; genus 2-01-FULL-39-19. Next base: position 2,302 of record CAYNEP010000090.1, read on the forward strand.
GGTCGCGAACTATCTTTTTATAATCTGGGAGTTTAATAGTGGGTTTTTGAGCTATGAGTATAGATATGCTCCAATCCTCCCCTTCTTTGGCTGAATTGAGCTTGATCTGCGGATTAACAACTGGTTTGAGATTTTCTTTCTTTACAATATCGGAGACCATCTGAGGAAGCATTGTGTTGATAACTGATTCGTAAACCTTTTCCTTATCAACGTGTTTCTGTGCAATATCTCGTGGGGCCTTACCTGTCCTAAACCCTTCGACAGTAACGTGCTCTAGAGCCTTTTCAAGCTCAGCATCATATTTCTTTGCAATGTCTTCTTTTTTTATAATTACAACAAATTCTGTTGCATTTTTTCCTAAGTCTTTTTTTGTATAGTCCATATGAGTGTTAATTATACTTCATGACTTATCCTAAAGCCAGCTAAAGTGCAGAACTGTTATAGTGTGTTTACGAATACACATTTATGGTCAATACATTTATATACCCAACAGTTCTCCTCAAAAGGAGTACATGACGAGGATTTAGGACATTCATCATCTTTGGTGCATATAGCAGGAGATGGATTTGCTTGTAGTGACTCACATTGTAATTGGCCACACGATATCTGGCATCCATTTGAATCATAAACTGGCTCTCCTCTTGTGCAGCCATGTGGGACGATATCAGAACACGAGGGTGGAGCGATGCACGTAGGTCGTGGTGTGCCAGTAGGGGTATATTTTAGGTTTGTTGTTGGAGTCGGACTAATATGTTGTGATTTGTTCAAAGTAGTTTGTCGTCCAATGTGGTACGCAGCAAGTATAGATGCAAAATATACTATAAGTAGACATAGTAGTAGTGGGGCGAAGAGAATGCGGGTTAAATGTTTTCTATGTTCAGAATCATTTGGCGAGTCCATTAAGGTGAGTATATACCAGATAAGTGCTTAATAAAAATCGTTACTTAAAATTCCTTATGTAACTAAAATTGACAGGCTTAAGTTAATTATATTCTTATGGAAGTGGCGCTACTCCTCTTAATGGGTCAGGTATACATTGAGGATGTGAGGTGGGATTTGATGGATCGCAGCAGACATATGAACTCCCATTGAGCCTTGGTACAAATAAACATTGCAAGCCAACCTTGCACGCCATATGCGGTATAGTAACCTCTCCACCTCGTCTGTCTTTTAACGTTTCACTTTGATAGCACTCAGAGCCAAGTTCTGCTTTTGCTTGTGATTCAATGCATTGATTACGAATGCAATTTTTGCCATTGCACGTACAAATCTTTGATGTTTTCGAGCCGAGCCTAAACTGACATGTCAAGCCAGATTGACATTGGTTGTCTCTAGTGCAAGACATGTTACATGATGCCTTCTCTTTAGCAAAAAAGAATGTTGAAAAGGTTGTATTCTGAAGTTTGGTTGTGATAATACCTGCCAACACAACCAGGACTAATGCGGTAACTAGCTGATTTTTGTTAGTACTTTTCTTCTTCTTTGCCATAGGACCATATTAATGAGAATCGATGGCCTTGTCAAGATAGGTATTGGATTGGCAATAAAAGTTACTAATTACAAATATCAAATATGTGCCGGGGAGAGGACTTGAACCTCCAAGGGTTACCCCATACGGTTCTAAGCCGTACGCGTCTGCCAATTTCGCCACCCCGGCAACAATACATATATATTGTATCACGGCATGCGAACTTAGCCTTCTCTTAAAGAATCTCAAGAATATCTGACATTTTATCCTCTTCCTTTTGGAAGGTAGTCATAAGTTTCTTCACATTGCCAGCCCATGTTGATGATGGAGGC
>CAYNEP010000091.1:0-4097 GCA_964396255.1 uncultured Gammaproteobacteria bacterium
CTGGTTGAAATCGCCTTTCAAACGCAGGGTCTTTTTCGATGTAGAGTCGATATTCTCGAGTAGTTGTAGCCCCAATTGCATGGAGTGTTCCGCGGGCAAGGGCGGGTTTTTAAATGTTGGAGGCGTCAACAGATCCCTCTGCGCCACCTGCTCCAACGAGCGTGTGTAGTTCATCTATGAAAATAATATAGCCCCCCAAGGATTCTTCAATAGCTTTAATTACCGACTTGAGTCTATCTTCAAATTGGCCTCTAAATGATGCTCCTGCTAGTAGGCTTGTGACATCAAGTGACAAGAGCTGCTTTCTCCTCAGTGTTTCTGGAACATCTCCTGAAACGATGCGCTGAGCCAACCCTTCAATTATCGCAGTTTTTCCAACTCCCGGGTCTCCCAATAGAACAGGGTTATTTTTAGTCCGTCTTGATAAAATTTGAATTACTCGCCTAACCTCGTCATCACGACCTATGACAGGATCAAGTTTTTGATTTCTTGCTAAGTCGGTGAGGTTGATTGTGAACTGTTCGATTGGGTCTTTCTCCTCTTGAGGAGGAGTATACGTAGCCTTCATATGGATTTATAATACAAGATTGGCACTCTTATGTCAAGTCTGCTAATTAGACTATGTAGTATATTATCGACGTTCAATATTGAAGATTGGCCCTACTATCTGAATATTTGCAGGAGCGCGGAGGTTAAAAAAAGAACGAAATTCACCAGCATCTATTGTTACCGATCCGCCATCGCCCGAGGCTGAGACCGATGTTGTTTGCCCTACTCCAAAATCAACCCCAACAGAGACTGAAGATACTGAAGAGTGGGGCGAGCCACCACGATTTTTGAGTTCTTGTCGAACCTTGTCAGCACTCCATGTTTCAACCCCGTCGGGGTTTGTCTTGTCAAGCTGTGAAAGATGTTTCTGAGTTGACGAATCTGCCTTGGCCAGCATAATGACGTTGATAATATCGGCAACTTCGCTTGGCTTGAGCCAGGCAGATTTATTATATTCTGACCTTGAGCCTTGGGCCGCATAAAAACATGGAGATTCTTTATCATAGGCGTTATTATTCAAGTCAGAAAAACTTGAATAATTAGATGGAGTGTCTTGTAGGCGTTTTGTCCATGGGCGAGAGCCCCAGCCAACATCTGATGATGTATAAGTATATCCACCTGCGGTTGATGCATACCATGCGGTTACAACTTGTCCATCTCGTGTTAACACCTCTCCTTGAGTCTCAGCAACAGCTCTCTCCCAATCTCCTCCTTTATTTCCTCCCTTATACACTTGGCACGACTGTGTTGTGCAAATCTCTTTTTGACCATTATTTGTATACGAGAGAGCATAAGATCTTGCGGCGACAACCTGCGCTTTAAGCGCCTCAATTGGCCAGCTACCAGGCATCTCATAAATACCTAGTAAATAAGTGTCAAGGTCCATCTCACCATAGCCCTGGACTTTAATCTTCATATGTGGGTCTTTTTTTTCAAACGTGACACCATCAAAATATGCGTTTAAAATATCTTTATAGTTCTGACCAGCTTTAGCTCTTCCCAAGGCTCCATATTGATTCATACCAACTCTATGTGGAATACCATATGTGAAGAAAGCGTATCCATTAGAGAATCCAGGATCAAGCTTTCTATCATCTGTACAAAAAAGAGAACCACTTCCAAGCGATGTAGGCAAATTTAGGCTAGATAATTTTTGTGCAACAAGTTGTTGTTGGCGAGATGAGAGTTGTGCAATTTTGCTTGTTAACTCAGTTTGATACTGTTTTGCTTTTGAGACCTCTGTATTGAGGAAGGTCCATTGCTGGTCGACAACTTTTTTTGTTTGTGCGAGGCGTGATTGTTCAGACGAGAGAAGTTTTTTTTGTGTTTCGATTGATTCCATATGGGCAACAATTGCAATGATGACCGACTTATCATGGTCCGTTGCTTTTTTTTGGTAAAAGAAACCCTGGATTGAGGTTGCTGCATTTTCAGAAACAAGCATGTCTAAAAATGAGTTTTGGGCTTTTTTTATATTCTTGTAGTGAGACTCAATTCGTTTGTCTAAAACTTTTTTTTGAGCCACAAATGCCCTCTCTGCTGTTTTAAGCTGTTTCTCTTTAGTTTGAAGGCTTGACTCAATACTTTGAATTTTGTTTTTAATTGCTGTGAGTTGCTGGTTTGCTTTTTGTAAATCAATCTCTAGGGGTTTTGTTGCGTTTTTTGACGACTCTAATGATGATTGAAGCTTTGACAACTGAGAGTTAATATCATCAAGTTCATCAGCGATCGCGAGTTGAACTTGTGCGCAGAGAAAAAATAGCATGCATAAACATACAAGAAAACGCTTCATATGTATGATTATACCCAAAAAGTATGTATGAAGATTGTGTTAGCCTGTAGCTCACACTTTTTTCTTTAGAAGATATATTCCAGCTGCTAAGCTTGAGAGGATAAGTGGCATGGTCGTTGCTCCGGTTTCAGGAATGGTTGTGGATGATGGCTGTTGCGATGATGTGTTTTGTACAACAATAGGAGCATTTGCTACTGGCGTTGCTATGGTAATGACTTTCGGTTTCTTGGTTGGGGTTGGCGTTGCTTTTGATTTAAAAATTGAACCAAGAGAGCCATTTAAAGATTTCTTATCTTTTGCAACGCGAGATAAACCAACGCCAATGAGTAAGATAACGACAAACAATCCGACAAATAATGCTAATACCTTATTGGTACTGTCCATATAGGCGCAAATTATACCATGTTTGAGCTTGTTACACAAGTCCACTCAGATGTAAATGATTTACTTGACAAACCATAAAATGTTATTCATACTCATTATTATGAAATCTCCCACTCAGTATCTTACGCGACTTGGCGACAAGGCTAATTTAATGCTTATGGGCGGTTTTTTTGTCCATGCTGCTCCAGGCGATGATGTGGTAAGGATTGACGAGGGGGCGGGGGGGCTCGGATTTAAAATACCTAACTTATCGATGCTTCTTACATTTATGATTAGGTTCTTCTTCGTTTTGGCTGGAATTTCAGCACTATTATTCCTGCTTTGGGGATCTCTTGATTGGATAACTTCAGGTGGGGAGAAAGATAAAGTTGAAAAGGCTCGAGCAAAGATTATGAATGCACTTATTGGTGTGATTGTAATTGTCGCAACACTTTCACTTATCTGGACACTCGAACAGGTTGTGTTTAAAGAGGCGATCTGTTTTGGCATTTCATGTGATATGACTTTGCCAGTATTGCTTCAAAAGACCAACTAACACTAAACCATGTCTTTCGGTATTGCATATGCTCAGGTACAGGATTGGGGAAACTGCGTAGCTGATAATGGTAACGGCGCCCCAACGATTAAGTGTCTTGAGATTGTTGTCGGAAACCTCGTTTTTATCTCATCAACAATTGCGATTCTTATACTTTTTGTCATGCTTATCATTGGTGCATTACGCTTTATAACATCATCTGGAAATGCTGACAAAATAAAAAATGCCAAAAGCACACTCACGTACGCTTTTCTAGGGCTCATATTGTTTGTAGCTGCCTATCTTATTATTAATGTTATAGACATCCTCTTTATAGGAGGTCAGGGGAAGCTGCTCAGGCTCGAGATTCCAGAATTTTAGTCAGGGCTGACTTTCTGGGGTGATTAGTATCACTCGGACTCCCTCAGTTTCAGGAACTGGTGAGAGAAACGAAGAGCTTTGCTTGAAGTGCGACCAAAGGGCAACAAGGCAGAGTGCGCATCCAATAGATAAAAGGACGATTCCGATTATTTTCATATACTCTCTTCAGAGCTGACGATATATGATGGTCTGCCCTGGATCTCTTTGTATATCTTTCCTATGTATTCACCAATAATCCCGATGGTTACAAGCTGGACACCACCAAAAAACATGACCGAGACAAATATGGCCGTCCACCCAGTCACCCAAAATTCTTCAGGTAAGAAAAGACGTCTATAGATACCATAAAGCACACCAATTCCTCCGAGCGCTGATGATATGAATCCAAGGTAGGTTGCAAATTTAAGAGGTTTTGTTGAAGGGTTTTTTCCATTGCTTTGGAAAGATGTATCATAAACAAATTGGAACTCTTGGCTG
>CAYNEP010000092.1:0-4094 GCA_964396255.1 uncultured Gammaproteobacteria bacterium
GATATGCTCCAGAAAAGGCATCTTCTCAACCTACAAGCACGAGTAATGGTGATGAAGAGCCAGTGGTTAATGTTGACGTAAAAAAACCAAGAAGCATCAGGCTTAATTCAGCTACGATAGAGCTATCTAGATTGACAAGGGATGTTTTAACGAGGGCACGCATTATGAGACGACTTGAATATTTTAACAAGATTAAGGGTGCGTTTAGCCCGGCAACATTAAAACAGCACTCTATAGAGGGTGGCGGAGACGTTCTGTGGTTTAGATGTGGGAGATTTAGAGTTGTTCTATATCCAGCTGGTCAAAATCAAGATGGAATATATGAGTACGAAGTAGGTGAGATTATGCATAGGGATGATTGGATTCCTGATAAGGGTTAAAATGTGTCCTCAGCATGAGTCGAACATGCATTTAGCCCTTAGGAGAGGCTTGTTCTATCCATTGAACTATGAGGACAGTGTGATCACACCTGTATTCTAATTGTATCAAATAACCTTGAATATAAAAATAACTCTTGGGTATACTATGACATATAGGCTCAGTAAGGCTCTTAAGTAAGTAATTATGTCTATAGTTTCGGTAACATTATCTAATAATCAGAAGAAGGTAACGGAGAGGTAGAGCGGATAGAAAATCTGACATAGCTTATAATTTTATCTTTAGAGATAAATAATTAATCATAAACATAATCATACAACTGTTCATGATAGACTGTCAAAATAGATTGATCGCTGTTCAATAAATAAGAACATTATTGCATACAATAAACATTAATAACATATCAAAAATAGAACAATAGTATATAACAATATGAAAACCAATCAAACTCTTCTCAATATACCTTTAGACCATATGTCAAGGTCAAGTATCCTAGAGAAAATTGTAAAGAGTCTTAAAAGTCCAAAGGGCTTTTTCCATATTGTGTCACTAAATCCCGAAATATTAGTTGAGACGCTAGGCAACGATGAATTTAGAGACATTGTTACAGCAGCCCAAATTAGAATTAATGACGGCTCGGGCATTGTGTTGGCGGCTAAGTTAAAAGGTCTCAGGCATGTTTATAGATATACCGGTGTAGAACTCATGGAGGACCTACTGAAACTTGGTTCGAAACAACGCTTGAGAATAATGTTATTAGGGGGTCGACCAAAAATAGCAGAGAGGATAGTCGAGTGCCAAATTCAGGCAGGGAGCAAAGCTATATTTTCTGCTACAGAGGGTATCAAAGATATTCACAACATACTTGAAGCAGAAGAAAATGACATTAGTGCCATAGTGGCTGACTTTAGGCCCCATATACTCTTAGTTGCCTATGGATCTCCATTTTCTGAGATTTGGCTCTATAGACACAGGAAACTTCTTAAAAATGTCATATGCGCCAGTGTAGGTGGGTCTTTTGATTATATTTCGGGTAATGTCCGTCGACCACCGTCAATTGTGAGATCTCTAGGTCTTGAATATATGTATAGACTTATCATGCAACCATGGAGGTGGAGAAGACAAATGAATCTTTTAACCTTTGTTAGATTGAGTCTAATGGAGGTAATCCGACATCGATTAAGCTAATGCAAATATACTTATAGGGGGTATGCGATATTGGAAAGTTCTAGCGAGATCTAAACATTGCTCGTCTCCACTCTTCAAATTTTGATAGCGTTGATCTGCCACTTAAGAAATCCTGAAGCCATTTTTCAAGGTCTGACCTATCGATTGCTCCGTCACAGTTAATGTCACCAGGAAGGCATCCATTATCTGGTGGAGTGGGTGTTTGGCATGGTTCGTTGACTGACGATGGGTCGCAGTCAATGGGAGGAGTTCTGGTCACGCCAGTAACTGGTGTTTGTCGTGGAACTTGAGTGGCTTCCCTTTTAAACGTTGTTGGAATGGGAGTTGGGTTTGGGTTGCCACCGCCTCCGCCACCAACAGCATCCAGCGCTGCTTTTGCATTAATACGTCCTGCTCCAAATTGGTTGTCGCGTCCTGGGGTGCCAAGATCAACGGCTGTTGACTCAAGAATAGACTTAACCTCAGAAGGTGTTATGCCTGGTTTAAGAGCATACATAAGAGCGACGAGTCCTGTTACGTGTGGAGTGGCCATGCTTGTTCCTGACATACTTTGATATTTGCTTCCTGGGACCGTTGATGCAATGTCCGACCCAGGTGCTGAGACATCAACGCTCGATCCTGTGCTTGAAAATGGTGAGAGCTGATCGCTTATGGTTGTTGAGCCAACTGTGATGGCCTTAGGATCATTAGCTGGGGAGATGTTATCGGCAGATATTGTTCTTGGCGGATTACCACATCCTGATCTTGACGGTGATGTTCCGCAGTTGCCAGCTGCAACAACAACAGTAACTCCAGCTGACACAGCGCGTGATATTGAACCAGAAAGCGTTTGTCCACCTGATGGGCCACCTAAGCTCATGTTAATAACTTTAGCTCCATGTGAAGTTGCGTAATCAATTGCTTGCGAGATTGCTCCCATACTTCCCCCTCCACTTGAACAAAAGACCTGCAGGGCCATAATTCCTACTTGCCAGTTGACGCCAACTACTCCCTTTGAATTGTTTCCAATTGCTCCAATTGTGCCTGCTGTATGAGTCCCGTGACTTCCTGAATCTTGGCCACTGCCGCCACAAAAACTCCTTTTTTCAATGATATTGGCTGCCAAATCCTCATGGCTGCCATCAATGCCTGAGTCGATGTCAGCAACAATTACCGAGCGTGAGCCAGTGGTCTTATCCCAAGCAGTTGGCATATTGATTTTAGCAAGTCCCCACATTTGACCAAAGTATTGGTCATTGGGTTGGGCGAGTGGGTAGTAAAGATAATTAGGCTCAGCATATTCAACATTTGGATTGCTATTGTAGTCTGAAACAATTGCCTCAACGGCAAGAGAACCATTAGTCTTGTAAATAAGCGTATCTTCTTGAACAATTGCTGCTGTGTCAGTATTGGTAATACCAAGAGACTGGTTGTATTGCTTTATTGCTGAATAGTCCTGAAGTGCGCTGTTGCGAACGTCACTTGTAGTTGTAAAGTCATCAGATTGTGCCTTGAGAGTTAGGGGATTCTGACCACTTTTATATTTCACTATAACTTCATTTGGAACATAGCTTTCTGTACTTGATGTACCGCTTGCTTCATATACAGCATGAGCAGTAGGGGCAAGTGTTATAAAACATAACGTCAAAACTATAATAATGATTTTTTTCATGGTAGTGTTTGCATTGGATAAAATACGTAATTTGGCTCTACATATTCAACTGATTTTAGTTTCTTAAATGCGCTCTCAACTTGTTTATATGATTTTTTACCATCAGTTGTCAACACGAAAAGACTATCCGTCGTGTCATTTTCAAGCATTTGATAATCGATAACGCCTGCCGATGCCTCGGCCTTTTCGAGCTGTTGAAGCTCAATTTCTGGTCTTGATTTGTTGATCATGTTTGAAAATAAGTTTTGCAATTTCCCAACAAATGACTGATTCAAGGTGAGTCTTTGTTGAACTTTAAGCTCAAGAGATGAGGGATCGTGGCCACTTTTGAACTTAACAATAAGTTGATTGGGGACCTGTGTTTGGTCATCGTATTTTTGTGTATCACTATAAACTGCATAAGTAGGGGAGATGATGCATGAAAAAAAATACACAAACAGACTCAAAGCGAAGAATTTTTTTAGCATATATATGTTGACTATACCCAATAATAAAACGCAATACAATACGTATTTTACGTGTGTTGGTGTGAGAAAATAGAGCATGAGATTTGATAAGGGTTTAGAAGATGTATTTAATTATTTTGCTTTATGGGGGTATGCTCCAAATTTCAAGCAAATCCACACATTCTACCCTCAAAAGATTAGCTCAAAAGAACTTCTTACATTATTACGCGTACATATTAGTCAGGGAAAGCTTGTATCTGATTCAGTTGCTCAAGGCGAAGTTTATAGCAAAACCTCTACTATGCTTCAGAATAGAAAAAAGAAATATGCGCAATCTTTGCGCAAATTTCAAAAAGCACACAGGGTATCAAAGATATTAAGTAAGATTCCCCAAATCCAGCTCGTTGGGGTTTCGGGTTCTGTTAGTATGC
>CAYNEP010000093.1:0-4045 GCA_964396255.1 uncultured Gammaproteobacteria bacterium
TGTTTTTCTATTTGTCGCATAGATGCGCCCTTGCCATTTATTAAAGAACTTTGTCATCCTGTCGAGACCAGTCATCCCCTATACTTTTCTTTCAATTCTTTGCTTATCCTTCTGTTTTCGTCCTTGTTCTTTTCGATCTTCTTTATTTCCCATGTTTTCTTGCCTTGCGCAAGTGCAATCTCAAGCTTTATATGACGTCCCTTAGTATAACATGAGATTGGTATTATTGTCAAGTTGGGGCGTTCTGACAATCTATTCCTTAATCTCAAAAGCTCACTCTTGTGCAGAAGTAAGGCCCGTGTACGCTTGTCGTCATACTCTGAATCATTGCTGAATTGATATGCATGAATTTGGGCACCAACCAAATAAAGCTTATCTGATAAAAAACGAACATAGGTGCCGTGCAAATTCATCCTGCCTTGTCGGATCGACTTCACCTCTCCCCCAGACAAAACAATACCCGCCTCAAATGTGTCGAGGAGGCTAAAGTCACGCTTGGCATTTTTGTTTATAATTTTCATAGTAAGATGTGAGTTTGATAGTATAGTGTATCAAACCTATGATTAATCAGTTTTGGCACACGTACAAAAACCATATACTCAAGGCGCTTTTTTTTACCCTCTCACTTCTGCTTCCCTCACAACTAGGGACATATAATTTTGAATCATTCTCATATATCAATGGAATAAGAGTTGATTACCTGGCTCTAAAATTTTACTTGACCGATATTATTGCTATCTCACTTATTATAATTTCCCTGTTTAGAATTGTTGAGTTCGTCAAAAGGCATTTGGGGTTTTTGGCGTTTGTTGTTGTGCTTCTAATAGTCAATATATCACTATCTTCTCACCCAATTGTTGGGTTATATACATTTTTAAAATACACAGAGGTTGCTTGTCTGATGTTGGTTTTTTATCTCCACCCTATTTACTTTAAAACAATCGTTTTTGGACTCTTGACCGGGTCGGTTTTCGAGCTTGGGGTTGCAGTTGCTCAAATGAAGACTGAAGGCTCATTGCAAGGCATATTTTATTATGCTGGCGAGCGATATTTTACCTCAGCTACCCCAGGTATTGCTAAGGTCGTATTTGATGGGAGTGAGCACTTAAGACCATATGGTACATTTTCGCACCCCAATAGCTTGGGTGGATTTTATCTCATTGTTTACTCGCTCGTATTATTTCAGACGACAACTCGCTTAACTAAAAGTATTGGCTTTTTCTCACACGTACTCCTTATGGTTTCAAGCTTGTTAATACTTGTATCATTCTCTATAAATGCAATTATAGGGTGGGTGATTATAACTAGTATATTTCTGTATAAATATCTCAAATCGTCGTGTAATTTATGTAGATTTGGAAGGTTTCTGATAGTGGTAAGCCTCTCGGGCCTTTTCCTATCAGGATTCCACAGCCCAACTGCCTGGACCGAGCGCATAGAGCTCTTCAAACAAGGAGCGCTCCTTTTACTTAAACACCCAATTTTTGGTGTTGGTGCAGGCCAACATCTATACCACTTAGAACACTTAGTATCAAAATCACCATACATCTCCCTACAGCCAATTCATAATATCATTCTTATAGCCGCTGTTGAATGGGGATTGGTTATTTTTTTTGTCATAGCTATAAAAACCATTTCTGTTTTAAAAACGGAAAAAATGCCAATTTTGATTATTTTTGGAGCTCTTATGTGGGTGGGGATATTTGATCATTACACTTTTACACTTCAGCAGAATATGTTTCTGGGTGTAATTGTTATCGGGATCTTACTAAACAAAACAAGCCCACGCAAAAAAGTGTGAGGGCCTGTTTTGTGTTAACAAAGGTTACTTTGTGAGTCTTTTAAGAGACTTACCCGCTGTAAATCCTGGAGTAACGGTTGCTGGAATTTGTATTTCAGCACCGGTTTGAGGATTGCGTCCTTTTCGAGTGGCTCGCTTTCGAACTAGAAATGTTCCAAATCCTGTAACGACCACCTTCTCTCCACGCTTCATTGCGTCTGAGATCGTTCCAAAAACCGCCTGCACGGCATCTTTGGCAGCCTTATTTGTTAAATTTGCCTTTTTTGCAACTTGAGCAACGAGATCTGCTTTTGTCATGTGTCAATCACCCCCTGTCTTGATTTAGATTATTAGAATGCGACAACTATATTGCATCACACATTCTTCACTTCACAAGACATAGTAAAGGGTTTGAGGCCTCTTGTCAATCCACATTTAAAATAACTTAATGTAACAATCTGGATCAAGAATGGCTTGTTGTAACAGTGCGAATTTCACGGATAATTGTGATTTTCACCTGACCTGGGAATGTGGGGAATTTTTCTTCGATTTCTTTCCGTATATTCACCCCCATAATTGCCATCTCATCTTCTGAGACATCCTCTGGTCTGACAATAACTCTAAGTTCGCGACCCGCTTGAAGTGCGTACACCTCGGCAACGCCCTTTTGCGACCTAGCGGCGGCTTCGATTGTCTTAATTCTCTTCAAATACTCTTCAAAATCCTCGTGTCGTGCACCTGGCCTACCACCCGATATGGCATCGGCTATATAGACAATTACACCCTCGGGCGAAGTGAATGGGACATCTTCATGATGAGAAGCTACTGCGTCTATGACTTTTTGTGGCAGCTTGTGTTTCTGAAGCAACTCAACGCCAAGTTGGATATGAGAGCCTTCCTTATCGGTGACTACTTTACCAATATCGTGCAGCAAGCACCCGAGCTTAACAGTCATTACGTCAGCCTTCAATTCTTGTGCAACTGCGATGCCAATCCTAGTTTCCTCAAGTGTATGCAAGATCATGTTTTGACCATAAGAATAACGATTCTTAAACCTTCCAAGCATCTTCACAAGATCAATAGGTAGACTATATACACCTACTTTATGACAAAGATCCTCTCCCGCCTTGAGCATTACCTTTTCTATATCTTCTGCTGTCTTTTTAACTATCTCTTCAATTCGTGGTGGTTGAATGCGCCCATCTTTAATAAGGCGCTCCATTGAAACTCGCGCAATTTCGCGTCTTACAGCATCAAATGACGAGAGTTTAATTACTCCTTCTTCTTCCAAGTCAACATCAACCCCAGTTGCAAGTTCAAAAGCACGAATATTTCGACCCTCTTTTCCAATAATTCTACCCTTAAAGTCATCGGATGGGATTGAAATTGTAGACAATGTGTATTCGGCTGTGAAATCAACTGCGCCATAACGCATTGTGTCGACAAGAATTTCACGAGATAAGCTTTCAGCTTTTGCTCTAATTTCCTCTTCGCTCTCGCGAATACGCTTGGCGATCTCACCTTTTAGCTTCTCTTCCCACCCTTTTAAGATGAGATCTCGTGCCTGGTCTTTTGATAAGCCAGAAACTTTCTCGAGCTTCATGAGAATTTCTTCTCGCTTCTCTTGAATAACCTTTAGCTCTTTTTCAAGAGCTGCTTGTTTGTCTGACATCCGACGCTGAGCCTGCTCGAGTTCGTTTTGTTTTGCATTAACCCTCTTTTGCAGATCAACAACCTCAGACGTCAATCGCTTTGCGCTCTCCTCAGCATCCTTCTCAATTCGAAGCGCTTCTTCCTTCGCTCTGACAACAATTTCTTTGGCCTCAATTCGAGCGTTTTCTAACGCTTCGCGAGATTGACCACTATCCTCGCTCATGTCGCCAATTTGGACGCCATCAATTTTATTCTTCTTTAAAAACGGAACGAGTTCCTCTAGTTTTATGACTTTCATATGATTTATAAATGGCTATAAATCTTCAATGGTGCCTACGCAGTAGATAAAAAGAATTACACACACGTGTGTGTAGACAATAGTTTTCTCAAGAAAATTCTTTTATAACAATGCATGACAACAAAGATTTATAGAAATTAACAATAAGTTACCTCAATAAATAACATCTCTATTTTACTCGCTTGATTGACATTCTTCAACTGCCTTCTTCGCTTCGGTATATAAATAGCCTCGTCGTATGAGATAGGTTACTAATTTTGATGCATATTCATCCTCTGTAAATCTCTTTTTAAAAGATGAAAACTTCTTCTGCG
>CAYNEP010000094.1:0-4007 GCA_964396255.1 uncultured Gammaproteobacteria bacterium
TGCTTTTGATGATGTGGTGCTTGTGGATTGATAAGTTTGAGAATTGATAAAATTAACAAATCTCTACGCTATCCAGCACAAACACCATTGGGCACTTCCTTTTCTGGCTGAGCTAAAACTGGAGTAATGCCGTTTGAATAGCCAATATCAAAGAGCATACCTTCTGACATCTCTCCCATCATTTTTCGTGGCTCAAGGTTTACTATGAATAATGCTTGTTTTCCTTCAATTTCACCTTTGACGTCTTCGCGTTCTTTTTTCATTCCAACAAGGATGTTTCTTTTGAATTCACCAAAATCTACAGTCAGGCGAACCAGTTTATCCGAGCCTTCTACATCTTCTACTCTCTCTATTCTTCCCACACGAATGTCTAGTTTTTCTAAGTCGTCAAATGTAATGGTGGGTTTTACCGGTATATATTTCATATGGTGGAGACATTATACATTAGCCACATGTCTAGGATCAGATTTTTACTGGCAGAAATTGATTTTTTCATAGCCCGAATGTGCTACACCTTGATAGACATCAACTGTCCTTTGATCTCCCGGCCTGATGCTCTGTCCACTGAGCTACAGACACAAAAAAGCCCCTAGTATTTCCAACTTATCAGTTGGAAATACTAGGGGCGGTAAATCTAAACGCGGTACCACCCTAGTTTATGTTCTCCTTGGTATAAAAAATCCTGCAATTACTGCAGGAGCATTAGACAAGTGAGAATATCTCATTTGTTCAGAGCTCCGTTGCCGACACTCATAGTCGTATTTTACGGTGGACTTCCGTCGTGTTTGTGCCTTTCGGCTTTTTCACACGCAGCTCATCTATTGCGAAAGATTAAAACGCTTTTGATATTAACTTGTGTTGATACTATAACCAAAGATTGTTTGAAGTCAAATTCCGAATTCCTCAATTAAGAGTTTGGGTGTGCAAGGTTGCGTAAACAGAGTTTTAACGAACTTCTCCTTTTCAGTCGTGTTATCGTATACTTTTCTAAAGAAATCATAAGCTGTGTAATAGATGGGGGCGTATTTACCGAAAAGCTTATCTGTGGAAAAGTTTAAAATATTTTTTCTCGTTTTAGTGGACACAATGTATTTCCTTAATTCTTGTTCGACTTCTTCTCTACTTTTGTTGTCATCAAAAAACATATAGGTAGAGAGGTTTTGTAAAGCAAATATTAGTCGATTGTAGTTCCACACCATCTGTTGTTCTAAATCTGACTTTTTGCTCTGGAAAATTGTATATACGCCCTCTGCAATTGCTTCACTTATAAAAGTTTGCGGACTGAAGGTAATCACAAGACCATGCTCTCCTCGACCCTGCTGTAACAATTTGTCTTTTTGCGAGAGTTCTGAGTGATGTCCACCGTAAGCTTCGTGAAAGGCTAGGTGATATAGATCAAAGTCAGTTAACTCAGCGTCAGTATTTATGCTCAATTTGGAAGAAAATGGAGCTAAGTGAGAATTAAAGGCACTCCACGGTTTGTTAGTAACTAAATCAAACGTAAATCCTAAGTCGGGAAAATCAGTAATGAACTGTGGTAGCAAGGATTTAACTTCTTGAATATGAGTTTCAAATCTAGAAAGTAGCGTTGTTTTTTTAATTTTTTGCTTTTTAAATACTTCCTGCCTGCTTAGTCCGAGAGCATTCTCTAAATTTTTAATATTTGACTCAATTTCGGCAATAATGTTAACCGATACTCGCTTTATAGTGAAACCATATGCATGTTTAGAAAATTCAGCGAATGAAATAGTAGAATCACTAAGTGCTTCAAGTTGAAAGATTAAACAATCAAATATTTCTTTAAGATATTGTTTTCTTCTTTGGTCGGCTTCAGATTCAATCAGTTGATGTGTTTCTTCAATAAGATTGGGAAGGGTGATTGTTGTAGGGAGATGTTCTTTAATTTTGGACTTTAAAGACCCTTCAATCCAAAGTTCTGAGACAAATCCAGGATGGGCGACATCTATGAAAAGAGCAGTTTTAATTATGTTAGTACTGACTTTGTCAATTTTCATTAATTAGATTTTAGCAGAGAAATGAAGAAATAAAGTTCCGTGGAAATTGTGTGAAGTTCAATATTCCTTGGTAGGATTAGCTGACAGGAATTTCAAGGTGTTATGGGGGTGGCATACCGGGTTTGAACCGGCGACCTTCGGGTCCACAACCCGACGCTCTAACCAACTGAGCTAATGCCACCATGCAATATCAGGTGGTATTATACCTCATTCTACGCACAAGCAGAACGCCTTGCATTTTGGTGTGATTGTGACTACAATACACATTTGATACATATGAACACGTGTTTAGTTATCAGTATTCTTTTTACTCTCCCTGAAAACAGCGGAGTCTAGTTTCGTAGGAAAACAGAAACAGCACACTCCGCACACAGCGGAGTTTTTTGTATGTCAAACAAAGAACACGATCAAAACACAAGCATACACACTCAACTGGGATGCAAGCGAGCATATCATGCGTTGCTATATAGAATGTTAGCGGTGGTCAAAGAAATGCCTGCGGTGCGGGTATCGGCTTTTGTGTTTTTACAAGCCATGTTTGTACTTTCCCTATATGCTGGTAACTTTGTCTCGGATGCCCTTGAGGGTATTGACGCGATTACTTTTCCATGGGGAACCGTGTACTTCGAAGATGATCCAGAGCAATTTTTAGTTGAGCACGAAGAGTGTCATGTTGATCAAATCAGGGCTGAAGGTGCGCTGCAGTTCTATGTTCGCTACGCAACTGGAGATGCGTGCAAAATTGAAGTTGCCTGCGGGTATCCAGATGAAGGGCCAGACATATATGATCACCCAGCATGTGAATTGTATCCTCCTGGATATATTGCGCGGAGTGATTCTGCAACTTCATATAAACCGGGGAATGTAATGGCACAGGTTGCACACCTTAAACAAAATGTTTCAATAACAGGTATTCGATACTACGCTTCAGTCAGATAAGTGCGCCAAGTGTGACTCGAACACACGACCTACTGCTTAGAAGGCAGTTGCTCTATCCGGCTGAGCTATTGGCGCGCAGGCACTATTATAGCGCACAGGGGTTGTTTTTAGCAGGGAACGGGTGACAGCAGCATCACCTACTCGAACTGCAAAATGGACAATGTGTTGGTGAGCCCTGGTTTCTTCCAAAATGTACCGTGTACCAGCAGGACATTTTCGCCTGGGGCAGCAATATTGAGGCCGCGCAGCATCTCGAGAAGTTTGCCGGAACTTTCCAGCCTATCCCCATCTGGTAGTTCCACCACGTAGGGCGTGACACCGTATAACAAGCTGAGTGCACGATAAGTTTGCGCGTTGCTCGTCAAGGCAAACACGGGGATATGTGGGCGGAAGCGGGAGATTAGTCGGGCGGTCTCGCCAGTTTCTGTCAGGCAAACGATACTATCAATTTTGAGATTGTTGCTTTTGAGCTGCGAAATTTCTAGCAGTGATACGGCCGAGTGTGTGATGTACGACGCGGGGGTTGTGTCTGCGGTGGCAAGGGGTGCCGGGTGCGCATGTGGTTCATTGAACTCGACGATGATTTTTTGAGTGCCGACGGCCTCAACCGGGTATTTACCAATAGTGGTTTCTTCCGAGAGCATGACGGCGTCGGTTCCGTCGTACACTGCGTTGGCAACGTCGGACACCTCTGCGCGAGTCGGGCGGGGTTTTTCTACCATTGATTTCAACATTTGAGTGGCAGTGATCACTGGTCTGCCTGCTTCGCGAGACTTCTGAATTATTTGTTTTTGCCAATACGCCA
This sequence comes from uncultured Gammaproteobacteria bacterium, assembly GCA_964396255.1. GTDB lineage: Bacteria > Patescibacteriota > Microgenomatia > UBA1406 > HO2-37-13b > 2-01-FULL-39-19. Next base: position 3,760 of record CAYNEP010000094.1, read on the forward strand.
GTTCCTGGAATGGTACTTCCACTGCCAGATCACCGCGAGCGACCATGACTGCATCGCTTTCTGCAATAATTTCATCCAAGTGGTCGAGCGCTGATTGATTCTCGATTTTGGCAATGATTGCTGCTGTGCAGGATCGTTTTTTTAGCTCGTCTCGCAAAATATGAATGTCTTTGGCGTCTCGGACAAATGATAATCCCACGTACTCAATGAGGTGATGCACCGCATCCAACAATACAATATCTTGGGGA
>CAYNEP010000095.1:0-1893 GCA_964396255.1 uncultured Gammaproteobacteria bacterium
CAAACCACTTAGTTGTATCGTTTTTTAAAAAGTCATATCTGGCAGTAATGACGTATGTTTCAATGTTGTATTTCTTAACTACTGTCTCAATCTCAGCGAAGCCAAAACCTGGAAACATGCTTGATAAATGAAGAATTCTCCACAATAGTTTTGCTGGCGTACTTTTTGGGATGAGGAATTTTTTCTCTCTTCTTGGAAAAAAATAATGCTTAAATAGCACAACTGGCCTTCGTATTATGCGAGCCGGATTATAGAGCAGAACACCATCAAGATCAAAGCCAATTTTTAAGGGCTGCTTATTCATGTTATAGTTTTTCTGGAGTTTCAATACCCAGGAGGCTCAGCCCATGATTGATAACATGTCCTGTTGCTGAAACTAAGGCAAGTCTTAGTTGTCTTGAATCTTTAGATGATTTAAGTATGGGATTCTTTTCATAAAAATGGTTAAACTTTTGGGTTAGTAAATATAAATAATTACATAAGACATGTGGTGTGAAATTAATAGCTGATGTTTCGACCACCTCACGGAATTGTGGAATTATTCGCAAAAGCCCATATTCCTCATCTGTTAGAGTTTCTGGGAGCGATATTGTAGAGTTGGGTTTAAAATCAATCTTTTCAAGAATACTACGTGTCCGGGCATATGCATATTGTAGATATGGTCCTGAATTTCCCTGCATATTAAGAACATCATCCCAATCAAAGATTATATCCTGCTGCGCACTTCTCTTTAGGTCATTCCATTTAAGTGCGCCAATTGCCATATCATGAACGGTTTTAGCATTTGAGTTCGGAGAGAGTTTTCTGGCGTGTGCTATAGATTCTTTTATGACGTCCTCAAGCCAAACGACGTTGCCAGACCGAGTTGACATTTTACTGTCTTTAAAGCGGTACATTCCATGTTTGACATGAACTCGCTGTTCCTTTTTAAACCAGCCTAACATTCGCTCTACCTCATATAATTGTTGAAAGTATAACGACTGTTCAGCTCCTACTTCATTGACAATGGTGCAATGTGCTCCATACTTTTCTATTCTAAATTTATCTGTAGCTAAGTCTCGCGTTGCATAGAGCGTCGTTCCATCTTTCTTTTGAATCATCAGTGGTGGAAATTTTTCATTATCAAAAAAAATAAGACGAGCCCCATCGCTGGTTGTGAGTAATTTTTTTGCTTCAAGTTCACCAATGATTGGCTCTATTTTGTCCTCAAAAAATGATTCGCCATACCCACGACCCGAGTTTTCTGTAAATCGTACTCCAAGCTCATCATAAATCGTGCTAAATTCGCTCCATGACCACGCGATGCATTTGTTCCATAGTTCCCTAGCTTCACTATCCCCAGATTCTAATTTCTTAAACCACAATCGTGCCTCATCCTCAAGTTCTGGATGATCTTTAGTTTCGTTGTGAAATTTAACATACAAATCTACGAGTAATTTTATTGGGCGATCTGATGCTTCTAAATCTTTAATCAACCCCCATTGTTTGATAGCGTAAATTTGCTTCCCAAATTGTGTTCCCCAGTCGCCAACATGGTTATCACGATAGACAGTAAAACCTATCGCCTGATTGAGATTTGCGATAGCATCCCCAATAATTGTTGACCTTAAGTGGCCAATGGTGAATGGTTTTGCAATGTTGGGTGATGAGTACTCAACGATCATTTCTCCTCGGTTTTTGCTCAAGTTGAGTTTCGAGTTTGAAGTGATTAGGTTGCTCACCTGACTGAGTAGAGCATTTTTTGAAAACCATAGGTTTATGAACGGTCCGACAACCTCGATTTTTTCAAATAAAGGTATCTCGCTAAGTTTTTGGCGAATAAGAGTTTCGGTAAGTGTTTCATTTGATTGTTGGAGCTGGATTATGTGAATGGCTAGGTCTCCAAATGATTCT
>CAYNEP010000095.1:1903-3998 GCA_964396255.1 uncultured Gammaproteobacteria bacterium
CTCAAGCAGCACGACCTCTTTGACTGATAGGGCAGTCATGATGGCCACTTTGGCATCGTGTTTCATACTGACTTTATTGTAGCACGAGGTGGGCTTAAAAGCTGGGCACAAAAAGACTTGGTGGTATTTGGGGGTATGATGAAAAAAGTCTGATGCGTTTGACAACACCCGTTGTCGTCTCGGCCTCAGAAACGATCGCCTTTCCTTGAGGTGCCCAATTATCTGATGGGTTATGTATAGTGAGTCGTGCACCGTCAAACGATGGGGTTGCTCCAATAATTCTTACAATTACCATGTGTGCCTCCTGTCCTAACTGAGTTTGTGTGTCGAAATCCCATTCATCAACCGTGTCTTCAATCAAATCGCAATGATCTATAAGTCTTCTAAATATCGTACGCTGCGTTGTGTCTATAAATGTTAACTCGACCGCAAATGCCGTTGTTTCACTTGAGCAAAGTGTGCCAAGATCTAGATCAGTTGGGGTTACCTCAATGAGTTGAGTAGAGAGAAGAGGAGTGCCAAATGTTGCTGTATCGCTGTTATAAGAGCTGAGATAAAATGTAAATTGCCTATTATTTTCAAGTACCTGGGTTTCGTATTCGTCGTCAACTGACGTTGTGTAAGTTGCTGTTAGGCGTTTGATACCAGGAAACTCAAGATCACCATTAAGAATGTCGACTTTCCGTTTTAGAGCGGCCTCAATACCTGCCTCAGCTGCAAAAAATGCTCGCTTTGTTTGTTCCTCGAGTTGTGCGGCTTGATTGTCTTGAATTGTTGACTGTGCAATTGAGAGACCAATGGTTGCTAGTATGGTAGATAACAGGATCATGACCAGTAATGTTTGTCCTTTTTGAAGGTATGTTTTTGCTCTCATTGGATGTCCTCTTGTGTAACAGCTTCTTTTATTGTTAAAAGTGGCCATAAATCTATATAACGATCAATGTCAAATACGACAAATATACCCGGCGCGTTTATAGGGTCATTTACGCGCTTGCTCATTGTATCTGTTGAGTGCGAGGAAATCATATTTCCTTTTATTTTAAGGGGATTGGGGTATGAGGGGGTGTCATATGTAAAGTCGAGTGTGTCTACAAATAAAATAGCATGGAGCTCGCGGACAGCAGTTGCAATGTCTAAGTCCTCTGTAATAATCAAAGCAGCCGAGACAGTCTCGAGTGGTGTTATGTTTTCTATAATCTCAACATTTGACTTAATAATCAAAACAAATGGTTGTGTCTGACCACTAAACGAATTTGAATCAAGGGTTATGGTTGGATTGTCGGGATCATCTAATATGTATACTTTTGATGAGGTAAGTGTTTCATCAGGAACAAAATTATCTAAATCATTTTTAGTAATAATCTCGTATGGCTTTTTAGCAAGGACGTATTCTTCATAATCCAAAGGCGTCATGTCAAGGCTAACTGTTGCATTTTCTTGGAGCCATCCCCTATGTGATACTGGCGCACCATTGAGATTGATCGATCCGGCAACAAGCTCTGCCCCTGCCTCGACTGATAACATGCAACGATTAGTTGGCAGCGCGGTTTCGTGGCACACAACGTCTTCGCTGTCAAATTCAGTGACTGGGTCTGGGATGAGGTTTACAAGATTTGTTTGTCTCGAGTATGATGCATCTTTGAGCTTAAACCATGGACCTAGTGTTGGAGTCGGTGTTGGGGTGCCCGTTGAGCCAGGGGGTTCAGTATCTTGACAATCACACCCAATGACAATCTCTTTTTTACACACTTGGGTTGATCCATCATCGGCAACGCAGCTATACGTTACATCATAGAACCCTGCATCACCATAGGTGACTTTTGGAGGATTACCGGGGGCGCCGCATTGTCTCTGACCATTACCAAAGTCGACACATCCATGATTTGATAGATCAAAGCTTATCTCAGACGTTGAGCATGGGCATGTTTGTGTATTGCCCCCAACGCTTGTCTCAAAATCACACGCAGCACATCCTGCCTCGTATCCTGGTGCGACTCTTGGTGGCTCGCAATCTGGACAACATACTTGCTTTGTGCATCCACACGTTGCACCACCAGCCTGTACCTGGATTGTGTAGTTTTTGCTCGATTGGCCG
>CAYNEP010000096.1:0-1408 GCA_964396255.1 uncultured Gammaproteobacteria bacterium
ATGCTTGATCCTCAATCATTAGAGTATGAGCTATCACCTGAGCTTGTCAATCAAATTAATAGAAGAGCAGGGGGTGAGGATGAAACAGCAAGTACCCCAATTAAGCTTGCAGACCTTGTTAATGAGTCTTATAGAAATGCATGCAAGAGAAGAGACAGAATCTACAAACTGCTTGATCCGAACAACATCTTCGCTATTCCTAATGTGAGTGATGCAGATCTGCATGATATGGGAATAGATCGCAGAATGCTAGGTCAGGCACTAGAAAGTGCACGACGAGAGTATCAGATATATGAGCAGAGATTGCATCACTCACAATCAATACCAACTACATATTCTCTAAGACAAGCAGCCTCCATCAATCTTGACAAGAATAACATACAAGCACAACTCATGGGTCAGCCTCCTAGTGAAATACCGGAATAGCACATGACTCTCTAACTCAGCATCCGTGTGCATTATCTATTGTGAGGATAGGTGTCATACTCGCGAAAATAAAAGCCATAATAATTTGCATTTTTATTATTACTCAACAATGAATCTAGTCTGGATTTTGCTGTGTCACTCAGATGTTGAGAAATTGTTTTGACTAAATATTCTTTGGCCATATCTAGATTTATCCCACAACCTGCAAGAACTTTTCCACAAAGATCCATGAGTTCATTATCATCAATGTTCCCCGGATTTTCTAAATGATCACACAATGCCCACAGTGTCATTCTTGCAAACTTACAGCCAATATAATCGTATGCGATTCATTTCCTTATAATTTAGAAGTGTGTCTAGCATATTTTTTCCAGTTGAAAGAGATACGCGCTGACTAACAAAGAGACTCGCAACTCCCACTTTTCTTAATCACTGGTCTGGCTTATGAGGGCTGGATCTTGTCAGATAAACATATGTTTGTATAATAATCAGATAATGCGTCATTCACGATTCACAACTGGCATCTACTATTACACTCTCAGCTAGAAGGGGAGGACAGTTGTGTGTAATTACAAACAGAACAGAGCAACTCCCCAAAACAGGGAGTTTTTTTATATTTACTATCTAGGACAAAACCATGAAACAAAACTTTGACTTTAGTGCTCAACTTGCACGTCGAACTACCAAACTATCTGACCCTACTGTCAGAGAAACGCTCCAGTATGCATCTCAACCAAACATAATTTCACTGGGAGGTGGCATTCCTAATCCTTCACTCTTCCCAACTGAGCAGATCAAAACTGCTCTGGACACGATTGTTCGTGGCGATCTAGCTCAAGCCCTGCAGTATAGCCAAACCCAAGGCTTGCCATCACTGAGAGAGACAATTGCAACGCATCTTTCAGAAAAATGGCGACGTACAATCACACACGAACAGATCTTGATTACCTGGAGTCTAAACCGGAACTCCTTAAATTTGGCG
>CAYNEP010000096.1:1418-3060 GCA_964396255.1 uncultured Gammaproteobacteria bacterium
CTTGCCATCACTGAGAGAGAAAATTGCAACTATTCTTTCAGAAATATGGAGACGTAAAATCTCACACGAACAGATCTTTTTTAACACAGGATCTAAGCAAGCACTAGATTTGGTTGGTCGCACTTTTCTCAATGCAAAAGATGCCGTAATTGTTGAGAATCCTACATATTTTGTGGCAATCTCTGCTTTCAATGCGTATGGGTGTAGATACATTCCAATCTCGCTTCAGAATGATGGTCCGAGTATTGATGAACTTAACAATAAACTCTCCCGTGAAACTGGCCGCATTAAGTTCCTGTACACTATTCCTACATTTCAGAATCCAACAGGAATTTCTTGGTCACTTGAAAAGCGCAAACAGGTGCTCGAAATTATGCAGCAACAAAACTGCATAATAATAGAAGATGATCCGTATAGTGATCTGTATTTTAACCAAGCGCCACCCCCGCCTTTGTACGCGTTGGACTCAAGTGGAAAGACAGTCTACATAGGAACATTCTCAAAATCTCTAGCCCCTGGACTGAGAGTAGGCTTCGTTGTGGCGAATCCAGAACTGATTTCTCAGCTCACACTTATTAAACAGAGCATGGATCTTCATAGTCCCACTCTCTCCCAGCTGATCGTTTCACATCTGCTGAGCAAACCTGACTGGTACAGGAAGCACCTGAATACATTGCGAATTCACTATTCAAAACAAGCAACTGCATTACTAACATTGCTCGAACGACATTTGAGTACGAAGGCGTCTTGGACTGTGCCTCAAGGGGGGTTATTTGTCTGGGTAAAAATACCTGGCTCTCATAGTCTCGAACTTCTGAAAAAAGCAGTTTTGGCTGGAGTTGCCTTTATGCCTGGATACCCTTTCTATGCTAAAAACCAAAACTGGCAGACAATTCGATTGACTTTCTCAATGGCAACCCAAAAGCAGATGTCGGTGGCTGTACAAGCTCTTGCAAGCTGTCTGCCTTAATTCAAGCACTGTGATTTGATTAACTAATGGGTTGGTTGGCAGACATGAGTGTGTTTTATCCATTTGCATTTGCAGGGGGATTAATTTTGATAGGAATGGTTGTGATGCGGGTTGATCGGGTGGTTGTTGATGTTAAAGATTGATTTACCCAATCGTCTCCTCAATAACCCTCAACCAATTCTTGTATGCCACCTTTTCAATCTCTGCATCGGAAAAACCATGCTCTTGCATAGCATTACAAAGATTTTGTAACTCTGCAGCTGATTGCAAGTCCTTGTACATCTGTGCACCGTCAAAGTCAGATCCAATGGCAACATGGTCTATACCAACGCGATTTTTAATATACTCAATGTGATCTACAAGTACCGACAGCGGAGTATCCTCATTTGGTTTGTAGTCAGGTCTCGTATTGATTGGTTCAAGGATTATACCGATTAATCCACTTGAGTTAGCTACTGCGTCAATTTGTTCATCGGTGACGTTACGTGTAGAAGGACAGATAGAGTACACACCCGAATGACTGACTACGAGCGGTTTGTTTGAAATAGATGCCGCGTCCCAAAATCCTTGCAAATTGATATGCGCAAGATCTACTAATATCCCAAGCTCGTTACATGTTCTGATCAAATTCTTTCCAGCTTCAGTCAATCCTGGACCAGTATCTGGAGAGTG
>CAYNEP010000096.1:3070-3824 GCA_964396255.1 uncultured Gammaproteobacteria bacterium
AAACGCACTCCTGTCCCAAATGCATTTGGTCTACTCCAAACTGGACCGACGGAGCGTACACCAAGATCATAAAATGACTCTAGGTTGCTTAAGTCTTCTTTTATGCATGCTGCTCCTTCTATGTGAAGCAGTGCGGAGATTGCTGAGCAATCCATTGCTTGTCTGATATCGCTAGCAGAGTAGACTATGCGCAGCGATCTATCTGTAGCTTTTTCAATATTTCTAGCAAGTTTAATGAGCTCTCGGGTTTTTTGCTCAGCATATTGTTGATCAAGAGCACTATGCATGGTCATAACATAGCCATCATCGCGAATGGTTAGGCCGTAGTTTTCTGCAGCTTCGATAGAATCAGGGTGTGGGGGAGTGAACAGGGCAAAGAGGCCACCAATGAAATGACCATTACGCATCTTAATCATGTCGAGGTCATGGTGATCATTTCCTTCTATGAACGCTGAAATAGGATCGCTTTTTAGAAAGGTTAGTTCAAGTAATGTATCGTTGTGTCCGTCGAAGACTGGGTAGGTTTTCATGGGGGTATTGTATACTCTCTGTATGAGAAAAACTGAAACGAACTCCGTAATACTTGTTTCTGGGCCACTTGGAGTAGGGAAGTCTAGTTTTTGCAAACTTTTGCATGAGGATCTTGGTTACAGCATTGTAGATGGTGATTCTTTCTTTGCTTCTTTGGAGGATTCAGGTATGTCTTGGGAAGAAAGACTTGAGCAGAGTTGGCAGTTAATCGTGGAGGAGACTA
>CAYNEP010000097.1:0-3731 GCA_964396255.1 uncultured Gammaproteobacteria bacterium
ATATGAGTTCTCTTCGCGCACAATTGGAGGAGCAATAATAAGTAACTTTGGGTGTGGCCAGTCAAGATGTGTACACCACCACTCGATTTGTTGAAGGTATGTGTCAAATCCAAGTGAGATCTCTTCAGGGGTTTTGTTAGCGCCGCTGTTGGTATCATTAGTGCCAAGCAAGAAAACTATTAAGTTAACTGGTAGGTGGCTTCCTAAGATTGGCCCAAATTGTTCTATACCGTTTCTGAATGGAAAAAATGAGTTCTCGCCGCATACAGTGCGTCCGCGTAGTCCCTCCTCAATAATTTCATACATGTCACCTAGTTCATTTTGCAAAACACCCGAGAATCGGATAGAACTATCATAACGAGAACCATTTGGAATCTTTCCATATACATAAGAGTCTCCGTAAATTAAGATGCGCTTTGCTTTGGGGTTTGTGTTCATTGAAATCCTTTTATATTAACAAACGAATTATAATGTACAGCACAAAAACGTGTCGGGGTGCCGGGAATTGAACCCGGTGCCACTCGGTCCCGAACCGAGCATTCTACCGATGAACTACACCCCGATTTTTTAATAAGCTTGCCCAAAGACGCAAGCAAGCCGAAGCAATACTCTCCGTTTCTCTTATTGTTTACCAGATGACGCTTTGGTTTCAATCATCGAGCTGCGTTTTTTGACTTTTGCAAAGATATTTTTTCTCACCTTGCCTTGCGGAGCCGCATTATCCAGTTGTTGAGTTCTGGCTTGCTCCTCTCTTTTCTTTTTCTCAAGCTCTTCATATTCTTCTTGTTGTTTCTTTTGCTTTTCCTCCCTAATCTTTTTCATTTGATATGACTCCTCTTCTTGTTTGTATTTTCTAAAAAATGATTGAAGAGCTGATTGCTCTTTGTTTTTGTCAGTGTCCCCGTTTTGGTAGTTTGCAAGTTGGGACCTAACCTTACTTAAATCCTGTTGATCTTTATGTTGATGAGCTGCGTCAATTAAATGGGGCGGAATTTGGGTGTGGTTCCCCTCTTTACCAACTTCTTCACTTTGAGATTTTGTGCCCGTTGCCATCTCAAATGTTTTATTAATGGCGTTGTGAAGACCCTTCCCAACAGCTGAAGTGGTTTTCTTCTTTGCTCCACCACCAAGTTCAAGAAGTCGTTCTTGGAGGTCGTCAAATGAGAATGGTGAGGAGCCGTGTTGCATAAACTTCAGTATATTTTAAATGCCCAATGTTGCTCTGGATGACTCTGACATCATATCCATATTCCATGGTGGGTCAAATGTTAGTTCAATTGTAACCTCATCAATACCCTTAACTTCCATAGCCTTATCTTCTACTTGGCGTTCAATAATTGAAAAGAGCGGACACCCAATTGAAGTTAATGTCATAGTTACCCTAGCCTGATTTCCTGTTACTTTCACGTCATATACAAGCCCAAGTTCAACTATTGAAACATAAAGTTCAGGGTCAACAACTTCAGCAATCTTTTTCAATACCTTTTGTGCCGGACCTGTTAGCTTCTTCATATGCTCATTATATCAAGGTTGTTTTTTATTTAATCTTGCATCATACTTTATCTATGATCACTAATAAACGCGTCCGCTTCATTCCCATAGGAGGCATTACCGATGTTACCAAAAACATGTATTTGTATGAATCATACGATGGTGATACTCTAAAGGACATTATCATCGTTGACTGTGGCGCTGGATTCCCAAAGGCTCGCGAGCTTGGGGTTGATTTGATAATTCCTGATATTACGTATTTGAAGGATAAGACTGATAAAATTCGCGCACTTCTCTTGACCCATGCGCATGAGGATCATATTTTGGCGCTCAAGTTTCATTATAGAGAGCTTGGGAGTCCTCCTGTTTTTGCATCAAAATTAACAACACATTTTGTTACATCGCGGTTTGATGAGGTCGGCATTAAAGCAAAGGTGACAGAGATTGACTATGCAAGGGAGTATGAATTTGGTGATTTTAAAGCTAAGTTTATACACGTTACCCACTCAATTCCAGATCCAACTCATATCTTAATAACAACCCCTGTCGGAAACTTTTATCACGGGCCAGATTTTAAATTTGATTTGACTCCACCCTATGGCTCCCCACCTGATTTTTATGCAATTACCAAGGCTGGAAATGATGGCGTGCTTTGTCTGTTGTCAGATTGTTTAGGGTCAGATCGAGAGGGCTTAACATTGTCAGAGTCAGTTGTCGGGCAAACATTTGAGGATTTGATGCGTATGACGAAGGGAAAGTTTGTTATGACGACATTTTCTTCAAATATTTCAAGAATTAGACAGTGCACTGATGCGGCATTGAAGTTTAATAGAAAGATATGTTTTATTGGGAGGTCAATGAGGCAAAATTCTGACATGGCCCGTAATATAAATTACCTACCAATCAATCCTAAGTTTATTGTCAAAGAAGAGCAAGTCTCTAAATTGCCACCAAATCAAGTCTGTTTGATTGTTGCGGGATCGCAAGGGCAGTTTGGGTCGGCATTGTCGAAAATGGCTGATAACCATAATAAATTTGTTCGTATCGCAAAGGGTGATCGAGTTATGTTTTCGTCCGATCCAATACCAGGAAATGAGCCTGATGTGAATGACATTATTGAAAAACTCTATTATCTTGGCGCTGAAGTGACGTACTCAGATTCTGATGGGCTTATTCATGCGTCAGGTCATGGCAATCAGGATGACTTAAAATTCTTAGTGAGGTTTACTAATCCTAACTATTTAATTCCAATCGGTGGAACTATCAAACTTCAGCGACGCTATCAGGCACTTATGCGTGAGATGGGATATCCAGACGAGAAGGTATTGTTATTAGGAGATGGTGAGACCATGTGGTTTGAAAAGGGCAAAGCATATCCGGGAGACAAGATTCAGGTTAAGAATATTTATGTTGATGCGTATGGAATTGGTGATATTGGCAATTTTGTCTTAAGAGATAGACGAACATTGTCTGAGGAGGGTATTGTTTTTGTCGTTGTGCCAGTTGCCAATGATGTATCACTAGCAAGTGCTCCGATTATCTCCTCTCGAGGATTTGTCTACAAGGGTGATGAAGCTGGATTATTTGATGGGGCAAAGCGAATAATAGAAGCTGGATTTGATAATTCATCAGGTGGGCTGCTTACAAGATCAACAGTTGAGCGATCTATAATTGATAACTTGGAAACCTACTTCAAAAAAGAGACAGGTCGTGAGCCACTAGTCGTTGTTGAAATGCTTGATCTATAATAGGTTTACATAATTATGATTGAGAATGGCATAGGCAGGGTACACGTGCGCTATCAGAGCAACAGGATTGCATTGGGATTGGGTATTGATTCAAATGCACTGAACATGATGGGAGATATTAGAACTCATGGGTTGGTTAAGGGTGTTCCTCAAGCAATGTCTCGCCACAATCGTCATTTTACTTATAGAGACTCAAACAATGGAGTCTGTGATGCGCTTGAGACAACAATGATTTGTGGTATAAACATGATCATGGCGGGTTTGGTGGCTTTGTTTGGGGTAAGGCTAAGCTACGTTTTGCCAAAAGATCAGAAAAATTCGAAGTAAAATTTGGTTTATAGTTGCTTTCTGCCTTCAATAGCACGCTTTAGAGTCATGTAATCTGCATATTCAAGATCTGCCCCAATTGGTAGGCCATATGCAAGACGTGTAATAGAAATTGATTTACTGTCACCAAAAAGCTCTTCAATCTGCCCTTTGATGTACATCGCT